>JAUNGV010000042.1:2400-25319 GCA_030524225.1 Eubacteriales bacterium | reverse complement strand
AAGTGAGAGGATGATAACGTCGGAACTTCCCTAGTACTACGACGGAAGACGGGCTGGTATACTTTGCAGGGAAAACAGTGAAAGGAGGAATGGCGGTGGATTTTAATGATACAATCCGGAATATTCTGCGGATCGGGAGAAACATCAGAGTCTATTACGACAGAGAGCTGCAGGAATATGGAATCGGATGGGCACAGCAGCACCTGCTGCTGCATATCTACGGGAACCCCGGCAGCACGGCGCAGGAGCTGCGGGACGTCTTTCTGACGGAGAAGAGCGCTATCTCCAAGGGAATCAGGAAGCTGTATGAGGAAGGATATGTGAGGATAGAGACGGATGAACAGGACAGGAGAGCCAAGCGGCTCTATCCGACAGAAAAGGCGGAGGAAGCGGTGCGGGCGATTCGGGAGATTCAGAGCCGGATGAGTGAATCATTGTCTCTGGAGTTTACAGAACAGGGAAAGAAGAATCTGGATAAAGACCTGAAAAAGTTTTTCCGGGTCACGGACAGAGGGATAGGAGAGAAAAGCAGTGAGCAGCATCAGTACGAGGAGTGAGAGAGAAGGGCAGGAGAGAGAGAATCCACTGGCTTCGGGGAGTATCTGGAGCCTGATCGGACAGTTTGCGGTTCCGGCGATTGTCAGCGGGCTGGTGAATTCTCTCTATAATATTGTCGATCAGATTTTTATCGGACAGAGCGTGGGGCAGCTGGGAAATGCGGCGACGAATGTTTCCTTTCCGCTGGTCATTATTCTGACGGCGTTTTCGATGATGATCGGCGTCGGTGCAGCCTCGAATTTCAGTCTGCGGCTCGGGGAAGGACAGGAGAGGAAAGCGGCCGGATTTGTGGGGAACAGTGTTCTGATGACGCTGGCTGCCGGCGTCCTGCTGATGGGAACGACGCTGCTGTTTCTGGAGCCGATGATGGTGCTCTTCGGGGCAAGAGGTGAGGTTCTGGAACTCGCCATGCAGTATACGGGAATTACGGCGCTTGGAATGCCGTTTGCAATGATTACGTCGGCCTTAAGTCAGCTGATCCGGGCAGATGCAAGTCCGAGATACGCGATGGTCGGCACGCTCTTCGGCGCGGTGCTGAATATGATTCTGGATCCCGTCTTTATTTTCGGGTTTGACATGGGAATACGGGGAGCGGCTTTGGCGACCATTCTGGGACAGATTGTGAGCGCAGTGATCATCCTCCGGTATTTCAGGAAGTTCCGTTCGGTTCCGCTGACCGGGGAGGATTTCAGACCGAGGGCGAAGGTGATCCGGGGGATCGTCTCTCTGGGCATGGCGGCCTGCCTGAATCAGCTGGCGGTGACGGTGGTGCAGATCGTGCTGAACAACGCGCTGGGGCATTACGGGGAGCTCTCCGCATACGGACGGGATATTCCGTTGGCGGCGGTCGGCGTCGTCTCGAAGGTCAACTCGATTTTTGCTTCGGTGATGTTCGGCATTGCCCAGAGCTGCCAGCCGATTATGGGATATAATTATGGTACGGGAAATTACGCGAGGGTGCGCGCCGCGTACCGCTGTGCGGCGATTCTCGTCGTCTCGATCGGCTCCGCTGCCTTCGTCTGCTTTCAGCTGTTTCCGGAAAGGATTGTGAGTATTTTCGGGAATGGGGACGCGCTGTATTATGAATTTGCGGTCCGGTATTTCAGGGTGTTTTTATTCTTTGTGTTTCTCAATGGAATTCAGATTCTCACATCCAGCTTTTTCTCCTCGATCGGGCAGCCGGTGCGCGGTACCGTGATGTCGTTGAGCCGTCAGGTGTTTCTGTTTCTGCCGCTGGTTCTGCTGCTCCCGCTGCTGTGGGGAATAGACGGTGTTCTGTACGCTGGGCCGATCGCGGACGGCTGTGCGGCTGTGGTTGCGGCGGTGTTCTACTTCCGGGAGGTGAGGCGGATGGAGAGAAAAGCGTGAGGATGGGATTCGCTGGAACAGTGAGCGGTGCGGATGATGCCGCAGGCAGCATTGGAGAGACGGGGGAGGCCGGAAGCGCCGATACATACATTTTATGAATATTACAATATGTAATATGAGCATTTTACACATAATTTCCGATATTTTACAATAGAACTGTCTAGAGAGGGATGAGTATTTCTCATGTAAAATACCGGAAAGGGGTGTTCTCTTGTTTTCCAATCAGGATTTGAAAAAGTTAATACTGCCGCTGTTTATGGAACAGCTTCTGCTGGTGCTGGTGGGGATGGCGGATGTGCTGGTGATCAGCTTTGTGGGAGAGGCGGCAGTCTCCGGCGTCTCGCTCGTCAATGCGTTCAACACGATTTTCATCAACCTGTTCACGGCGCTCGCGGCCGGCGGCGCGGTGGTGATCAGCCAGTATATCGGACGAAAACAGATCGGCAGGGCAGGGGAGGCGGCGAGTCAGCTGCTGACCACTTCGATTCTCTTCTCGGTGGCGGTGGCGGCGCTCATTCTGCCGTTTAACGAGCGGCTGATGCGGCTGATGTTCGGACAGGTTGAGGCAGAGGTGATGGAGGCGTGTGTAACGTATCTGCGTATTTCCGCGTATTCCTATCCGGCGCTGGCGATTTATAATGCGGGGGCGGCGCTTTACCGCAGCTTCGGAAAGACGAGTACAACCATGTATCTCTCGATTGTCTCCAACGTGATCAATGTGATCGGGAATTTGATCGGGGTATTCGGTCTACAGGCCGGGGTGGCCGGCGTCGCATGGCCGTCTCTGATTGCAAGAGCGTTCTCGGCGGTGGTCATTACGGCACTGTGCTTCTCGGGGAAAAATCCGGTGCGCTACCGGGTGCGGGAGATTCTGGCATGGAAGGGGAATCTGCAGAAAAAGATACTGCGGATTGCCGTCCCGAACGGGGTGGAGAGCGGCGTGTTCCAGCTGGTCAAGGTAGCGCTCTCGAGTGTGGCGGCTCTGTTCGGAACGTATCAGATCGCGGCGAACGGTGTCGCACAGAGCATCTGGAGCATGGCGTCTCTGGTGGCTTCGGCGATGGGGCCGGTCTTTATCACCGTGATCGGGCAGTGTATGGGGGCGGGGGATATCCCGGCGGCGGAGTATTATTTCCGCAAGCTGATGAAAATCACGCTGGCTTTTGCGGCTGGCTGGAATCTGCTGATCTTTGCGGCGACGCCGGTACTGATGCGCTTTTATGCGCTGGAGCCGGAGACGAAGCGGCTGATTATTCTGCTGGTGCTGATTCACAATGTGTTCAGTGCGACGGCGTTTCCCTTTGCAGATCCGCTTGGAAAAGGACTGCGGGCGACGGGGGACGTCAGATTTACGACGGCAATTTCCCTGTTTACGACGATCGGTGTGCGCCTTGTCTTTTCCGTGGTGTTCGGAATCGTGTTCAATCTCGGAGTGATAGGAATCGCCATGGCGATGTGTCTGGACTGGTCGATCCGCGGCATTATTTTCTGGCGCCGGTTTCAGGGAGCGAAATGGAAAACGTGTAAAGTCATCTGATCACAGAGCTGCAGATAGGTGAATTTTTCATAACCTGTCTGTGTCTTGAGCAAAGAAAAAGGAATGGTAAAAGATTGAAAAATAAGCCTGATCGCTTATTTTTCAATCCCGGGATTTGTGCTGGAGCGTCACAAATCCCAATACATGGCACATGGCAGACGTGAATTGGAGATTCGCGTCGCCTCCGTCGCAAGGGACGCTCCGGAATGGAGATTGAATATGGAGTATACGAAACTGGGAAACACAGAGCTTATGGTATCGCGGATCTGCATGGGATGCATGGGATTTGGAGACGCGGCAAGCGGGCAGCACAGTTGGACGCTGGACGAGGAGGCGTCGAGAGAGATCATTCGTCACGGTCTGGAGCTGGGGGTGAACTTTTTTGATACTGCAATTGCGTATCAGGAGGGAACGAGCGAGGAGTATGTAGGGAGGGCGCTGCGCGATTTTGCCCGGAGAGATCAGGTCGTCGTGGCGACGAAATTCCTGCCGCGCACACAGGCGGAAATCGAGGCCGGCGTCAGCGGTCAGGAGCATGTGGCGCGGATGATTGATCGGAGTCTGACGAATCTGGGTATGGATTATGTGGATCTCTACATTTATCATATGTGGGATTACCATACGCCGCTCTATGAGATCATGGAGGGGTTAAACCGGGCGGTGCAGGCGGGCAAGGCGCGCTACATCGGGATTTCCAACTGCTATGCGTATCAGCTGGCCAAGGCAAATGCACTGGCGCGGCAGGAGGGCTTTGCTCCGTTCGTATCGGTGCAGGGACATTACAACCTGATTTTCCGCGAGGAGGAGAGGGAGATGGCAAAGCTCTGCGCGGAGGACAATATTGCAATGACGCCCTACAGCGCGCTGGCCGGAGGACGGCTCTCCAAACGGCCGGGAGAGACCTCTAAACGGCTGGAAGAGGACAGCTATGCGCGCTTTAAATATGACGCGACGGCGCGGCAGGATCAGGTGATTATAGACCGTGTGGCGGAGCTGGCGCAGAAAAGGGATGTTTCCATGACAGAGATCTCTCTGGCGTGGCTGCTGACGAAAGTGACGGCTCCGGTGGTGGGGGCGACGAAGCGTCACCATATGGAGGGGGCGGACAGGGCGACCCGCCTTGTGCTGACGCCGGAGGAACTCTCCTATCTGGAAGAGCCGTACGTTCCCCACGCGCTGGTCGGCGTGATGGCGCAGAATAAGTAGTATCAGGAATACGATAATACCCGCAGTGCCGCGCAGGGCGGCAGAGCAGGGAATGATAAGAGGAATGAAAAGAGCGGGGAGACGGCGGTCGCCCCGCTCAAATAGTTTCCCGAAGCGGCGAACCTATGCTATAATGGCATGGAAATCAATCAGATACCGAGACAGAATAAGAAAATCGGAAGGGAGCGCAGGGCTATGACAGAACTGGAACAGGCATTGCGGACAAATGAGTATCCGGGCCGCGGCATCGTGATGGGCCGCAGCGTCGACGGCAGCAAGGCGGTGACGGCGTATTTTATTATGGGACGGAGCGGGAACAGCCGCAACCGTGTTTTTGTGGAGGATGGGGACGGCATCCGCACGCAGGCGCACGATCCCTCCAAGATGGAGGATCCCAGCCTGATTATTTATGCGCCGGTCAGAGTATACGGCAATAAGACGATCGTGACGAACGGCGACCAGACCGATACGATTTACGAGGGACTGGATAAGCAGCTGACCTTTGAGCAGTCGCTCCGCTCCCGGGAATTTGAGCCGGATGCGCCGAATTACACGCCTCGTATTTCCGGTGTGATGCACATCGAGGGCGGGCAGTACAACTATGCGCTTTCTATTTTGAAGAGCAATCACGGAGATCCGTCTTCCTGCGAGCGCTTTACCTATGCGTACAGCAATCCGAAGGCGGGAGAGGGCAGATTCATCCACACCTATATGGGGGACGGCAATCCGCTGCCGAGTTTCTCCGGAGAGCCGGAATTCATCCGCTTTGACGAGGACTTTACGGGCAGTATCGACGCCTTTGCAAACAGAATCTGGGCGTCCCTCAATGAGGACAACAAGGTCTCTCTCTTTGTGCGTTTTATCGACATTGCGGCAGGAACATGGGAGAGCCGGATTATCAATAAGAATGAGATCTGACAAAATGTAAAACATCCCTTTACGGACGGTATCCGGCTGGCGGAGAGGTGATTGCTGTCATGCTCGGCGGAACAGGGAAGGGAGTACGTGATTTGTGTCGGAGCGCCGCAAATCACAACGCAAATTTGACATTTGCGTCGAGAGGAGCGCTCCGGAATGGAGGTTATTAATGAAAGAACTGGAATTAAAATACGGCTGTAATCCGAATCAGAAGCCGTCGAGAGTTTATATGGAAAACGGAGCGGACGTTCCCTTTACTGTGCTGAACGGACGGCCCGGCTACATCAATCTGCTGGACGCCTTCAACGGCTGGCAGCTGGTGAGAGAACTGAAGAAGGCGACCGGTCTTCCGGCGGCGACCTCGTTCAAGCATGTCTCCCCGGCGGGGGCTGCGATCGGTCTGCCGCTCTCCGAGGTGGAGGCGAAAATTTACTGGGTGGACGATCTGGGAGAGCTGACGCCTCTGGCAAGCGCCTACGCGAGAGCGCGCGGCGCGGACAGAATGAGCTCGTTCGGCGACTTCATCGCTCTTTCCGACGTCTGCGACGAGTGCACGGCGCGGCTGATCGCAAGAGAAGTGTCCGACGGCGTGATCGCGCCGGGCTATGAACCGGAGGCGCTGGCTCTGCTTCAGAAGAAGAAAAAGGGAGGGTACTGCGTGCTGCAGATGGACGAATCCTACGAGCCTGCTCCGATCGAGAAGAAGCAGGTCTACGGTGTGACCTTCGAGCAGGGCAGAAATGAGCTGGTGATCGACGATGCGCTCTTCTCCAAAGTGGTGACGAAGAACACAGAGCTGCCGGAGGCGGCGAAGCGTGATCTGGCCATTGCCATGATTACACTCAAATATACGCAGTCCAATTCTGTCTGCTACGTCAAGGGCGGACAGGCAATCGGGATCGGCGCGGGGCAGCAGTCCCGCATTCACTGCACGAGACTGGCGGGCAGCAAGGCGGATAACTGGTATCTGCGCCAGTCCCCGCAGGTGCTCGGTCTCCCGTTCCGTGAGGACATCAGGAGAGCGGATCGGGACAATGCGATCGATCTGTACATGGGCGAGGATTATATGGACGTTCTGGCGGATGGCAAATGGGAGGCGATCTTCACTGAGAAACCGCCTGTCTTCACCGCAGAGCAGAAGAGAGAGTGGCTCTCCGGCAATACGGACGTCGCGCTCGGCTCGGACGCATTCTTCCCGTTCGGCGACAACATTGAGCGGGCATACCGCAGCGGCGTAAAATACGTAGCGCAGCCCGGAGGCTCTGTCCGCGACGACAACGTCATCGAAGCCTGCAACGACCATGATATGGTCATGTGCTTCACCGGAATCAGACTGTTCCACCACTGACGCGAAAGCATGAGCCGTGCGCGTCATGAAACGCAGGAGGCGGCGCCGTGCTTGCACGGTCGAAGCCTCCTGCGTTTCGTGACGCATAGGGCGAAGCCCGCGCCCGAACCGGAGCGAAGCGGAGGCGAGGGAGACACGGCGAGGCATGGAAGGGAGCGCGGGGCGAAGGCACCGCGCGGAGCAGAGGGTGAAGAGGCGAAGCCCGCGCCCGAACCGGAGCGAAGCGGAGGCGAGGGAGGCACGGCGAGTCATGGAAGGGAGCGCGGGGCGAAGACACCGCGCGGAGCAGAGAGCGAAAAAGCGAAGCCCGCGCCCGAACCGGAGCGAAGCGGAGGGAATTATTATTATGCGTGATTTACTGATTTTGGCCTCGGCATCTCCGAGGCGGAGCGACCTGCTGCGGCAGGCCGGATATTCGTTTACCGTTCTCCCCGCGCAGGGAGAAGAGATCAAGACCAGCACGGTTCCCACGGAGCTCGTGCTTGCCTTGTCGATGCAGAAAGCGTGCGAAGTGCGCGACCGGATTCTGGCGGGCGAGCTGTCTGCGGGCGGATCCGCTGCACGGGATGGCGCCCTGATTCGGGGAGAGGATACTGCGGCCGGATCCGCCGCGCCGGATGGATTTCTGATTCTGGGCGCGGATACCGTGGTGGCGGCGGACGGACAGATTCTTGGCAAGCCCCGGGACGAGGAGGAGGCTTTTGCCATGCTCTCGATGCTGCAGGGGCAGACGCATCAGGTCTATACTGGCGTGAGCCTGCTGCGGATTCCGGCGAAAGCGATGCGAAACGGTTTTTCTGAGGCGGATGCAGCAACCCGCTCCTTTGTGGCCTGCACCGACGTCACTTTTGACAGTATGACGGAGGCAGAGATCCGTGCCTATATCGCCACCGGCGAGCCGATGGATAAGGCCGGGGCGTATGGGATACAGGGCGCGATGGCGGCCTATGTGCGTGAGATTCGAGGGGAGTACAGCAACGTGGTGGGACTGCCGCTCTGTGCCCTGCGCCGTACGCTGCGGGAAATAGGCTTCTGAATCCGTGGAGAGGAGATGCGGCGAAGCTCTGCGCCGGGCGCTGCGGGAGCTGGGCTGCTGAATCCGGACAGAGAGAACACAGGCGGAGTGCTGTAGCCCGTGCGAGGTGTCCTGCGCCGGATGTACAGAAGCAGTGACAAGAGAGAAAAACTGGGGTATAATAATCCGCGTGAGATCCGGGAACAGAACAGACAGAGATAATAAGAGAGGGATCTATGAGAATAGGAAGCGGATATGATGTGCACCGGCTGACGGAGGGCAGGAAACTGATTCTGGGCGGCGTGGAGATTCCATGGGAGCGCGGGCTTCTGGGCCACTCTGATGCGGACGTACTGCTCCATGCGGTGATGGACGCTCTGCTCGGGGCGGCGGCGCTCGGAGACATTGGCAAGCTCTTTCCGGACAGCGACGAGCGCTACCGGGGAATTTCTTCCATGAAACTCCTGCGGGAAGTGGGAGAGCGTCTGGGGGAAGAGCGCTTTATGATTGAAAATATTGACGCGACGGTGATCGCGCAGGCTCCGAAGCTCCGGCCCTATATTGATGAGATGAGGAAGAATATCGCCGACGCGCTGGAAATCGAACTCTCTCAGGTGAATGTCAAGGCGACGACCGAGGAGGGACTGGGATTTACCGGAAGCGGAGAGGGAATGGCCGCGCAGGCGGTGGCACTGCTCTCTTCGCCGATGGATATAGGAAGCGCCGCCGTCTATGCGGACGCGGATGCGTCTTCCTGTGCGGGCTGTCAGGGCTGTCGGCGTATATAGGCGCAGAGGCGGGGGACACAGACCGGAAACCTGCCGACAGACAGGGATCGACAGGAAGGAGCCGGGCGATCGGGAACAAAGAGCCGGCAAACGAAGAAGACCGGAAGCAGGAAACCGGAAACAGACAACCGGGAACAGATCGGAGGAACTGACAGACAATGGGATGGCTGCAGAACATCAGGGAAGAGATCCGCGTTATCAAGGCGCGGGACCCGGCGATGCATTCGCCGCTGGAGGTTTTTCTCTATCCGAGTTTCCGCGTGATGCTGAGTTACCGCAGAGCGCATAAATATTATGTGAACGGACATTATTTCCTCGCACGCTGGATTTCACAGCGGGCGGCGCGCAGAACAGGGATTGAGATTCACCCCGGAGCGCAGATCGGAAAGGGATTTTTCATCGATCACGGAACGGGCGTGATCATCGGGGAGACGACGGTGATCGGCGACAATGTCACCCTTTATCAGGGCGTGACTCTCGGCGGAACGGGCAAGGAGCAGGGAAAACGTCACCCGACAATCGGCAACAACGTGCTGATCGGAGCGGGGGCCAAGGTGCTGGGCTCCTTCACCATCGGAGACAACTGCAAGATTGCGGCGGGAAGCGTCGTGCTGCAGGAGGTGCCGCCGGGCTGCACGGTCGTCGGCGTGCCGGGGAGGATTGTGAAGCAGCTGCGGGGATCGGATCCGAATGATTCCATGGATCAGATTCATTTTCCGGATCCGGTCAGGCAGGATATCTCCTGTCTGTTCCGGGGACAGAATACGCTGGCCAACCGCCTGATCGAGGTGGAGAACGCGGTGCGCGAGGAGCGGGCGGAGAAGAATCAGGCCATCAGAGAGCGGGACGAGGCGCTGGCCGCACTGGCGGCGGAGCGGAACACGGACCGCTGTCCGGAGAGACCTGCGCCGCCTCGGTAGCATAGTTGGAATCCGCGGTTCTGGGAGGGAGCGGCACAGAACCGCACGGGGCATCGACGGGATACGGAACGGGCGGATGGCAGAGACAGGCTTTTGGCCTGTCCGGAATCGTGCCCGGCATACAGAGCGCTCTGACAGGGAGGGAACGAGACGCAATGAAGATTTATAATACGATGAGCAAGACGAAGGAGGAATTCGTACCGCTGCACGAGGGGCAGGTCAGGATGTACGTCTGCGGACCGACGGTATACAACCTGATCCATATCGGAAATGCGCGCCCGATGATCGTATTCGACACGGTGCGCCGCTATTTTGAGTATAAGGGGTATGAGGTGAACTTCGTCTCGAACTTCACCGACGTGGACGATAAGATTATCAAAAAGGCGAACGAGGAGGGCGTTTCAGCCTCCGAGATCTCCGAGCGCTATATCGCGGAGTGCGAAAAGGATATGCGGGATCTGAACATCGAACCGGCGACGACGCATCCGCAGGCGACGCAGGAGATCGACGGCATGATCCACATGATCCAGACGCTGATTGACAAGGGCTTTGCCTATGTGGCGGCGGACGGCACGGTCTATTATCGCACGCGGCGCTTCAAGGAGTACGGCAAGCTCTCTCACAAAAATATTGATGACCTGCGCAGCGGCGGCAGGGAGCTGCTCGTGACGGGCGACGACCAGAAGGAGGATCCGCTTGATTTCGTGCTCTGGAAGCCGAAGAAGGAAGGGGAGCCGTACTGGGAGTCTCCGTGGTGCGACGGCCGTCCGGGCTGGCATATCGAGTGCTCGGTGATGAGCAAGCGGTATCTGGGCGATGAGATTGACATTCACGCGGGCGGGGAGGATCTGGTATTCCCGCACCATGAAAATGAGATCGCGCAGTCGGAGGCGGCAAACGGCGTTCCGTTTGCGCGCTACTGGATGCACAACGCGTTTCTGAATATCAACAGCCACAAGATGAGCAAGTCGGCGGGCAATTTCTTTACCGTGCGCGACATCGACGCGCAGTATGATCCGCAGGTGCTCCGTTACTTTATGCTCTCCGTGCATTACAGAAGTCCCCTCAATTTCAGCGCGGAGCTGATGGAATCGGCAAAGACGAGTTACGAGCGTATCGTCAACTGTGCGGCCAATCTCAAATTCCTGAAGGATAGGGCGCAGGGCGAGGTGTGCACGCCGCAGGAGCAGACGCTTCTGGAAGAGGCGGACGGCTTCCGGGCGCAGTTTGAGGCGGCGATGGACGATGACTTCAACACGGCGGATGCGATCACCGCGATTTTTGAACTTGTCAAGTGGATCAACAGTCACGTCAACAAGGCGGAGGAAGCGCCGACAAAGGCCTTCCTGGCGGCGCTGGAGCAGGAGCTTCTGTCGCTGACAGGCGTCTGCGGGCTGATCATTGAGCGCGACGACGGGCTGCAGGGCGATGAAGAGGCGTATGTACAGGAGAAGATCGCGGAGCGAGCGGCGGCCAAGAAGGCGAAGGATTTTGCCAGAGCGGATGCGATCCGCGCGGAGCTTCTGGAAAAGGGAATCGTGCTTGAGGACACCCGCGAGGGCGTGAAATGGAAAAAGGTATGAGTCTGCGGGACGCTTTGCCGGAGAGAGAGCAGGTATCGTTCTGCCGGCAGATTCTGGACGCTTTTGACATCGCGAAGCAGGCGGATATCCGGACGTATTCTCCGCTTGCGCTGGCGTTTCTGGGCGACGCGGTCTATTCGCTGGTGATCCGGACGGCAGTTGTCTCACGGGGCAACCGGCAGGCGGAGAAGCTCCACCGGGAGACGTCGCAGCTCGTCTGTGCGAAGGGACAGGCGGCGATCGGAGACGCGATCCGGGAATTTCTGACCGGGGAGGAACAGGCGGTCTATAAACGAGGGCGAAACGCGAATCCCTATCACCGGGCCAAGAATGCGACGGCGGAGGAGTACCTGAAAGCGACGGCGCTGGAGGCGCTGTGCGGCTATCTGTATCTGCGCGGCGAGACGGAGCGGATGCTCGAACTGATCCGGCTGGGGCGGGAGAAAGCGGGGCTGTAAAAGAGAGCGGCAGCGGCGCTCGTATACGGACGGCGGAATGCTGCACAGAAGAAGGCGTACAAGAGAGCGCATAACGAAAGATCCAAAGAGAGCAAATGAAGGATCACAGGGAAAACATAAGGAAAAGAGGACAGAGCGTTTGGATAAAAAGCAGTTTCACAAAACGCGCCGGGAGGAGGCGCAGGGCACTTCCCGCGGCAGAGAGAACTTTACCGGGCGGCGCAGAGCCGTTCGCGGCGGGCAAAGCGGGGAGACGGCAGAAGCGGCGGAACATGCGGTTTCCCATATCGAGGGACGCAACGCCGTGATCGAGGCCTTCCGGGGCGGTCAGACGATTGACAAGCTGTTCGTGCAGGAGGGACTGCAGGACGGCCCGGTGATGACAATCCGGCGCGAGGCGTCCAAGTGCGGCACGCCGGTCAAGTACGTCTCGAAGGAAAGGCTGGATCAGATCTCTCAGACCGGAAAACATCAGGGAGTGATCGCCTTTCCGGCGGCTTACCGCTATAGTGAACTGGAAGATCTTTTTGCAAAGGCGAAGGAGAAGGGGGAGCCTCCCTTTTTCATTCTGCTTGATAATATTGAGGATCCGCACAATCTGGGAGCGATCATCCGGACGGCGAATCTGGCGGGAGCCCATGGCGTGATTATTCCGAAGGACCGGGCGGTGGGACTGACGGCGACGGCGGCCAAGGCGAGCGCCGGGGCGATTTACCACACGCCGGTCGTAAAGGTCACGAATATGGCGCAGACGATCGAGCAGCTCAAAAAGGAAGGGCTGTGGTTCGTGTGCGCGGATATGGACGGAGAGCCGATGACGCGGCTGAATCTGACCGGCCCCATCGGACTGGTGATTGGTTCGGAGGGAAGCGGCGTGGGGCGGCTCGTGCGGGAAAAGTGCGATATGACCGCGCGGATTCCGATGAAGGGCGATATTGATTCCCTGAACGCCTCTGTGGCGGCGGGGGTTCTGATGTATGAGATCGTGCGCCAGCGGGATCTGGCGGCTTTGTGAGGGAGGAACCTATGCGGCAGTATGATTATCTGATTGTCGGCGCGGGCCTTTACGGCGCGGTGTTCGCGCATGAGGCGGCAGTGGCGGGGAAGACTTCGCTGGTGATTGACAGGCGCGATCATATCGCGGGGAATGTTTATACAGAGCAGATACAGGGGATCGACGTTCACCGGTACGGTGCGCATATTTTTCACACGAACAATCAGGAGGTGTGGGAGTATGTGAACCGGTTTGCCGTGATGAACCGCTATACGAACAGCCCGATCGCGAACTATAAGGGAGAGATCTACAACCTTCCTTTTAATATGAACACCTTCAATAAAATGTGGGGGGTGATCACGCCTGACGAAGCGGCAGAGAGAATCGCGGAGCAGCGCCGGGCGGCGGGAATCACCGAGCCGCAGAATCTGGAAGAGCAGGCGATCAGTCTCGTCGGGACGGATATCTACGAGAAGCTGATCAAGGGCTATACCCAGAAACAGTGGGGGAGGCCCTGCACGGAGCTGCCGGCGTTCATCATCAAGCGTCTGCCGGTGCGCCTGACGTATGACAACAACTATTTTGACGCCCTGTATCAGGGAATCCCGACGCAGGGGTATACGCAGCTCGTCGCGAATCTGCTGGGCTGCAGGGCGGACGGAACGCCTGCCGCGCAGGAGGACTGGTGCGGCAGGATCACAGTGCGCCTCGGTGCCGATTATCTGAAAGAGCGGGAGACGCTGCGGGATCTCGCCGGGAAGGTGGTGTACACCGGGCCGGTGGATGCGTATTTTGATTACCGGCTGGGCGCTCTGGAATACCGGAGCGTGCGGTTTGAGACCCAGACGCTGGATACGGCGAATTATCAGGGCAATGCGGTCGTCAACTACACCGACGCTGAGACGCCGTATACGAGGATCATCGAACACAAGCATTTCACCTTCGGAACCCAGGAGAAGACGGTGATCAGCCGCGAGTACAGCGCGGAGTGGAAAGTGGGCGACGAACCGTACTATCCGGTCAATGACGAGAAAAACGGTGCGCTCTATGCGCAGTACAAGGCGCTGGCAGACGCAGAGCAGGGAGTGCTGTTCGGCGGGCGGCTCGGCGAGTACCGGTATTACGATATGGATAAAGTGATTGAGGCGGCGCTGGCGGCGGCGCGCCGGGAACTGTAGGGAAAGAGCAGGCTGCTGCAGAAAGGGACAAAATGGGAAAATATTTCGGTACGGACGGATTTCGCGGGGAGGCAAACGTTGATCTGACGTATGACCACGCGGTGAAAATCGGGCGTTTTCTGGGCTGGTACTACGGCGTAAATCAGGACAGGAAATGCAAGGTGGTGATCGGGAAGGACACGAGACGTTCCTCCTATATGTTTGAGTATGCGCTCACGGCGGGGCTGACGGCTTCCGGCGCGGACGTCTACCTGATGCATGTGACGACGACGCCGAGCGTTTCCTATATCGCGAGAACGGACGGGTTCGACTGCGGCATCATGATCTCGGCGAGCCATAATCCCTTCTACGACAACGGTATTAAGCTGATCAACGGCAAGGGCGAGAAGATGGACGAGGAGACGATCCTCAAGGTCGAGGCGTATCTCGACGGAGCAGCGCCGGAGGTTCCTATGGCAAAGCGGGAGAACATCGGCGTGACGGTGGACTACGCGGCGGGACGCAACCGCTACATCGGATACCTGATCTCGCTGGCAACCCGTTCCTATAAGAATATGCGTGTCGGACTGGACTGCGCGAACGGGAGTGCGTGGCAGATCGCCAAGAGCGTGTTCGATGCCCTCGGCGCCAAGACGTATGTGATCAACGCGGAGCCGGATGGATCGAATATCAATACGAACTGCGGTTCGACGCATATCGAGGTGCTGCAGAAATATGTGGTGGACAATGGTCTGGACGTGGGATTTGCCTATGACGGGGATGCGGACCGCTGCATGGCGGTGGCGGAGACGGGGCAGCTGATCGACGGCGATCTGATTCTGTATATCTGCGGCACTTATCTGAAGGAGCGCGGCGAGCTGCGCAACAACACGATCGTCACGACGGTCATGTCGAACTTCGGCCTCTACAAGGCGCTGGACGACGCGGGGATTCAGTACGAAAAGACGGCGGTCGGCGATAAGTATGTCTACGAGAACATGGTCACGAACGGCCACAGAATCGGCGGAGAGCAGTCGGGCCATATTATTTTCAGCAAGTACGCGACGACGGGAGACGGTATCCTGACTTCCATTAAGCTGATGGAGGCGATTCTGGAGACGAAGCTTCCTCTGTCCAAGCTGGCGGAGCCGGTGACGATTTATCCGCAGAAGCTTCAGAACGTGCGGGTCAAGAGCAAACCTGAGGCGCAGAACGATCCGGATGTGCAGGCGGCGGTGCAGGCGGTCGCGGAGGCGCTGGGGGACAGCGGACGCATTCTCGTCAGAGAGAGCGGGACGGAGCCGCTGCTGCGCGTGATGGTCGAGGCGAAGACCGACGAGATCTGCGATCAGTACGTCGCGCAGGTGGTCGATGTCATCCGCAGAAAAGGGCATGAGGCGGAGTAGGAAAAGCCGGAGCTTGCATTGATTTTTACGGGACGGGGCTGTGTACAGAATGTGCGCGGCCCTTTTTCGGTATACGGTTTTCGAACAGTGATTGGGAAAGGGGCATAGGATGCTTCGCCAAATTCGATATTTTCAATCTGTTGTGCGCAACAACAGTTTTTCGGAAGCAGCAGAGGAATGTCACATTTCACAGTCCGCTATTTCCCAGCAGATCAAAGTGCTGGAAAATGAGCTGGGTTTTCCACTTCTGGAGCGGAACAGCCGGAAGTTTGTGCTGACACCAGCGGGTGAGCACTTCTATAAAAAGAGCCTGGTGCTGATTGCAGATTATGAGCAGATGTGCAGCGAAGCCGCCAAGATCGCCCGCGGAGATGAGGCGGTCCTGAAGATCGGTTACCTGCGAAGCCACAACAGCCCGGAGGTTCATCAGACCCTGGAGGAGTTTTCGGCCAAATATCCCCGCGTCGATCTGCAGCTCCTTTACGGCAACCATGAAGATCTGTTTCAGCTGCTGCGCACCGGAGGCGCGGATCTGGTTCTCAACGATCAGCGCCGCGCTTTTTCCGATGAATATGTCAATTTGATTTTGACTGTCAATAAAATGTATATTGAATTGGCTGCCCGAAACCCTGTGGCAGAGCTTCCTTCCGTGACGGTGGGGGAATTGAAAAACATTCCCTGCATTCTGGTGGCGTCTAAGAAACAGCAAACCACCGAAAGAGAGTTCTACCACACGGTCATCGGTATACAGAGCGAGATTCTCTATGCAGAGAATCTGGAGGAAGCCCGTATGATGGTCATCAGTGGGCGGGGCTTTTTACCGGTGGAAGGCAGCGGGCCGGCTATGACCCTTGGCACTGCCATCCGCCGTGTTCCCCTTTACCGGGGAGAGGAACAGATTTCCCGCAACTATTGTCTGTTCTGGAAAAAAGATAACTCCGGCTATTATGTGGAGGAATTTGCGGATATTTTGAAGAGTAAATTTGAATAGATACGTATACTTGTTGAAACGTAAAAGAAGAACCTGCCGCCCGATATTTTACCGGGAACAGGTTCTTCTCGCTTTATTTTCTGCGTCTTATTGATAGAATCTATTCGATTTTAATTCCTCTGCCGGAGTACAGCGCGCCTCAATGACTGGAAGCAAGGCGATCGCCACATTCTCGCTGCACGCATGATTGATGGATGATAATGCAGGAAAAGGGACTTGAACCCTCACGATGTTGCCATCGGCAGATTTTGAGTCTGCTGCGTCTGCCATTCCGCCATTCCTGCCCGCTTTCTGAAGCTTTTATAATATACCATAGAAATGGCAAGCGGGCAAGAAAAACTTTTATTCTCCGCGCTCGTCTCCGAGGAAGAAGAGGGCGACGGTTCCGGGGCCGGTGTGGCTGCCGATGACGGTGCCGATGCTGTTGATCATCACCGGCGCAGCCAGATTCGGGAAACGCTCCTCCACGAGATCAGCGATCTGCCGTGCGTCCTCGTAGCAGGCGGACTGGGAAATATAGCATTTTCCATTGTACGCTGTGCCTCCCTCGGCGTGCTCCTCCATGCGGCGCACGATTTCCTGAATCACGCGCTTCTTGCCGCGGTATTTCGAGCGGGGAATCAGCTTGCCCTCGGAGTTCATGTTGAGCAGGGGGCAGATGTTGAGCATGGTGCCGAACATGTGAGAGGCTTTGGAAATCCGGCCCCCCCGGTAGTAACTCGTGAGATCGGTGGAGAAGAACCAGTGGTGCAGCCGGAGTTTGTTCTTCTCCAGCCATGCGAGAGTGTCCTCCAGAGAGGAGCCGTTATCGCGCAGGTCGGCGGCCAGAGAGACGAGCAGACCGTAGCCGCTGGAAGCGCCGAGGCTGTCCACGACTGCGATCCGGCGCGCCGGATATTTTTCCAGAAGTATGCCGCGGGCCGTGCAGGCGGAGCCGTATGTGCCGGAGAGGCCGCTGGAGAGGGTGATGTGCAGGATGTCGCGGCCCTCCTGCAGGATGGGTTCCCACAGCTGCATGAACTGATCCGCGTTTACCTGCGACGTGGTGGGCGTCGCGCCCTCGGACATTCTGCGGTAGAAATCGACGAAGGAGATCGTCTGGCCGAGATCGTCAGGATATTCCTTTCCCTCCAGTGTGAAGTGGAAGCAGACGTAGGGAATCTGTCTGCTGTCCAGAAAGTCTTTGGGAAGATCTGCTGTCGAGCAGCAGGTCAGTGTGAAATCGCTCATTTAGAATTTTACCTCCATAGGGACGTTTCCTGCGCGGAGACAGCTCCGAAAACAGCGGACACCGAACGGGCGGCGCCGGGAGAAAGCCGCGCAGAATGCATCAAATTTGTTTTGTATACTGAATATTATAAGGAAGGTGTTATGGAATAGCAAGCGATCCCTTTTCATCTTTTCCAAAGTATTGTATGATAAAGAGAATTATGCGGTGCCGCGGTGCAGATGGACGGCGTGAGAACGCAGGAGAAGAGGCTGCGGCTGGCATAGGATTCGGTTTTCGCCGCTTTCGGGCGGTGGCGTCTGACGGGCGCTGCGTGAGGGCGGCAGGGAGAGAGCGGGAATGGACTGCAAGAATTTTGAAAAAATGATTCCGGAGTTTCTGCAGGATCGTCTGGGCAACCAGAAGCTGGACGAATTCCTGACGCATATGGATTCCTGCGCGGACTGCAAAGAGGAACTGAGCATACAGTTTCTCGTCTATGCGGGAATGCCGAAACTGGAGACGGGGGAGACTTTCCATCTGCAGCGGGAACTGAGCGGGGCGGTGGAGAGCGCACGGGTGCGTCTGCACCATCGGGTCATGCTCGAGCTCTATGCCTATGGACTGGAGATTCTCGCTCTCGCGGGAGTCATCGGCGTGGTGGTAATGGCGGTTCTCTACCTGTGACGGGCAAGAGGCGGACAGTGCGGTGGAATGGGAGAATAAGTATGGCGGAACAGACGCAGGACAGCGCGGGCAAAAAGCTCGTTCTGATCGACGGACATTCGATTCTGAACAGGGCGTTCTACGGAATGCCGGATTTGACGAATGCAAAGGGCGTGCACACAGGCGCGGTGTACGGTTTTCTGAATATATTGTTCAAAATTCTCGAGGAGGAGAAGGCGGATTATCTGACGGTGGCCTTTGATGTGCACGCGCCGACTTTCCGTCACGAGAAATATGCGGAGTATAAGGGAACGCGCAAACCGATGCCGCCGGAGCTGCGGGAGCAGGTGCCGCTGTTAAAGGAGGTGCTCGCGGCGATGGAGATCGCGGTCTGCGAGCAGGCGGGGCTGGAGGCGGACGACATTCTGGGAACGCTGGCGCGCAGAGCGGAAGCGGCCGGAATGGAGGTCTCGCTCGTGTCGGGCGACCGGGATCTTCTGCAGATCGCGACGGAGCACATTATGGTGCGCATTCCCAAGACGAGAGCGGGACAGACGACGATCGAGAATTACCATGCGGCGGATGTTCTGGCACATTATCAGGTGACGCCGCGGCAGTTCATTGATCTCAAGGCGCTGATGGGGGATACGGCGGACAATATTCCCGGCGTGCCCAAGGTGGGAGAGAAGACGGCGACCGGTCTGATCGTGACGTACGGCTCGGTGGACGGCGTTTACGAACACCTGGACGAGATCACGAAGAAGGCGCTGAAGGAAACGCTGACCCGGAATAAGGACAAGGCGTATCTGAGTCTGGATCTGGCGACGATCCGGACGGACTGCGATATTGCGGTGGATGAGGAGCAGGCAAAGATCACGAATTTCTATACGCGCCGCGCCTTCGAGCTCTTTACAGAACTGAATTTCAAGAATTATCTGGGGCGTTTTGCCAGAGAGGAGACGCAGGAAGCGCAGGAGGAGAGCGCGCCGCGCTGCGAGACAGTCGCCGGTCTGGAGCGGGCGCAGGAGATCTTTGCGAGGCTGCGGGAGTGGCTGCGGGGAGAGAAAGAGAACGGGGCGGACGGAGTGCAGACGCCGGAGATTTCCGGGACGCAGACGGGACAGACGCCGGAGATCTCCGGGACACGGACGGGAACTGCGGCGCAGCGGATACTTTCTTTTTACACCGTTTCGGAGAAGACCGATGCCGGGACGCCTTCGTTTGCCGGAAACGGTTCGGGTGATGCGGTTTCCGGAGAGGGAGAGTCTTCCGGTCATTCCCGCCGGCTTCTCGGTGTCGCTCTCGGCGCGCCGGAGGCGACGTACTTTTTCAGGACAGAGGGCTTTCTGACGGGAGCGTATCTCGGAAGCTATCTGGGAGAGCTGCGGCGGGCGGCAAGAGAGTCCGGCGGCGGTGGAATGCTGGCCTGCTTTGACGTCAAGAATCAGTACGATTTCCTGAATGTAGAGTCGGAGGAGCTGGAGAACGGAATCCGGATGGACGGGATCTTCGATCTGCTGCTGGGCAGTTATCTCGTCAATCCGCTGAAAAACGATTACACACCGGAGGATGTGGCCAGCGAATATCTCCAGATCTCCGCGGCGGGCGCACAGGCGGTTTTCGGGAAAAAGAGCTTCGGAGAAGCCATGGAGGAAATGCCGGAGGAGACGATGGCGTACGCCTGCAGGACGGCGGAACTGCTGAGAAAGGCCGCGCCGCTGGTGCAGGAGAGACTGCGCACCGATGGGATGCAGCGGCTCTATGAGGAGATTGAGCTGCCGCTCACCTATGTGCTGCATGCTATGGAGCGGCTCGGGATCCGGACGGACGAGGCGGCGCTGCGGGACTACAGCGCGCAGCTGGACGGCAGAATACAGGAACTGGAGGCGCAGATCCACGAGGAAACCGGGGAGCCGGATTTCAACATCGCCTCTCCGAAGCAGCTGGGCGAAGTGCTCTTTGAAAAAATGCACCTGACCGGCGGCAAAAAGACGAAAACGGGATATTCGACGGCGGCGGATGTACTCGAGAAGCTCGCGCCGGATTATCCTGTCGTTGCGGATATTCTCGAGTACCGGGCGCTGACCAAGCTGAAATCGACATATGCGGACGGTCTCTCTGCCTTTATCGGAGCGGACGGGCGGATTCACTCCACCTTTCACCAGACGATCACGGCGACGGGGCGTCTGAGCTCCGCTGATCCGAATCTGCAGAATATTCCGATGCGGACGGATCTGGGGCGCAGAATCCGCAAGGCGTTTCTGCCGAGGGAAGGATATCTGTTTGCGGATGCGGATTACTCGCAGATCGAACTGCGGATACTGGCGCATATGTCGGGCGATGAGGAGCTGATCGAGGCGTACCGGCAGAATGAGGATATTCACCGGATCACGGCGTCCAAGGTATTCCATACGCCGTTTGAGGAGGTGACGCCCCTGCAGCGCCGGAACGCCAAGGCCGTGAATTTCGGGATTGTCTATGGGATCAGCTCGTTCGGTCTGAGTCAGGATCTGAGTATTTCGAGAAAAGAGGCGGCGGATTACATCGAGGCGTATTTCAGAACGTATCCGGGCGTCAAACACTTCCTCGACCAGAGCGTGGAGGAGGCGAAGAAGAAGGGATACGTCACAACGATGTTCGGCAGGCGGCGTCCGATCCCGGAACTGAAATCGAGCAATTTCATGCAGCGATCCTTCGGGGAGCGCGTCGCGATGAACTCTCCGATTCAGGGGAGCGCGGCGGATATCATGAAGATTGCGATGATCCGGGTCTATGAGAGGCTGCGCCGGGAGCACCGCCGCTCACAGCTGATTCTGCAGATTCACGACGAACTGCTGATCGAGACGAATCCGTCGGAGGTGGAGGCGGTGTGCGCGATTCTCTCCGGGGAGATGAAGAGGGCGGCGGATCTGCGGGTGACGCTGGAGACGGATGTACACACGGGGACGGACTGGTATGAGGCAAAATAGGATCACAGAAACCGGAATCGGAGAAATTGGGATCACAGAAACAAAAGGCGCAGAAGTTTCCCGGGCGGCAAACGGCCGGCAGGAGCGCGCCGCGGCGGGCGGTACCCGGATTATCGGCGTCACCGGCGGGGTCGGAAGCGGCAAGTCGAGCGTGCTCGATTACCTGGCGGAGCACTACCGCTGCCGCGTGATCAAGGCAGATGAAGCGGCGCATATTGTGGAGTTCCCGGGAGGTGCGTGCTATGAGCCGATCCGGGAACTGCTGGAGAGCTGCGGAGAGCGCAGCGGGGACGGGAGCGCGCCGTGGCTGAATCCGGACGGGACGTTTAACGGCAGCGGGATGGCCGCCCTGCTCTTCCGTTCGCCGGGGCTGCTGGAGAAGGTCAACGCCCTCGTTCATCCGGCGGTGAAGGAGTATCTGCTGGAGGAGATCAGAGCGGAGAGAGAAAAGGGCGAACTGGATTATCTTTTTATCGAGGCGGCGCTGCTGATCGAGAACGGTTTTCTTCAGATCGTGGATGAAATGTGGTATATTTACTGTCAGAAGGAACAAAGAATCCGGAGGCTGGAAGAATCGCGTGGTTATACGAGGCAGAAAGCCCAGGCGATCATGGACGCGCAGCTCTCCGAGGAGGCATTCCGGGAAGCCTGCGACACGGTGATCGATAACAGCGGCCCGCAGGAGGAGACGTTCCGGCAGATCGACGCGCATCTGCGGGAAGGGCGGCGGGGAGCCGTCTTGACGGAATAAGGAAAACAGTTCGCAGGGCGAGCAGCGCTTTTACGATATTCAGGATGGAGGAATCAGACAGAAGAATGAGACTGGCAAGCATTGCGAGCGGCAGCAGCGGAAACTGTATTTATGCGGGCTCGGATACGACACATATTCTGCTCGACGTGGGCATCAGCCGAAAGAGAACGGTGGAGGGACTGGAGAAACTGGGCGTCTCCCTCTCCGAGATTGACGGGATTTTCATCACTCACGAGCACTCGGATCACATTCAGGGACTTCCGGTCATCGCGAAGCAGACGCAGATGCCGATTTACGCGACGCGGGGGACGATTGCGGCGATTCAGGCGATTCCACAGTGCCGGTGCATCGATCCGGAGCGGTTCGTGCCGGTGCGGGCGGACGAGAAGGTAAGGATCAAGGATCTGCAGATCGATCCAATGACGATTTCCCACGACGCGGCGGAACCGGTCGCGTACCGGGTTTATTACGGGCGCAAAAAGGCGTGCGTCTGCACGGATCTGGGATGCTACACCGATTACACGGTGGAATGCCTGAAGGACTCGGATGTGCTGCTGCTCGAGTCGAATCACGACGTCAATATGCTTCAGGTAGGGCGTTATCCGTATCCGCTCAAACAGAGGATTCTGGGCAAAAAAGGGCATCTCTCCAATGTGTCGTCCGGGCAGCTTCTGTGCAGAGTGCTGAGCGACCACATGAAGGCGATTTTTCTCGGGCATCTGAGCGCGGAGAACAATCTGCCGGAGCTGGCGTTTGAGACGGTGCGTGTGGAACTGATGATGGCCGGATGTGAGTACAGTCCGCAGGATCTGCCGATTATCGTCGCCAAGCGCAGAGAACTGACGAACGCGGTGGAATTTTAGAGGGAACGCAGGGATCCCGATTCGCAGATCGCATCGCAGAAACCGCCTGCGCGGATTTCTGCTCACGGTGCCGCAGACGAGCTGCGGCAAAGGAGGCAACGCGGCAGTGAACGCGTCTGATGACGCTTCATCTGCCGCTCGAACCGGAAACACCAGCGTTTCCGATTCGCAGATCGCATCGCAGAAACCGCCTGCGCGGATTTCTGCTCACGGTGC
>JAUNGV010000042.1:0-2300 GCA_030524225.1 Eubacteriales bacterium | reverse complement strand
CGCAGACGGGCTGCGGCAAAGGAGGTAAGTGTGGAGAAGACAATTATTACGGTGGTAGGTAAGGATACGGTGGGGATTATCGCGGCAGTCTGCTCGTATCTGGCGGAGAATCACATCAACATTCTGGATATTTCCCAGACGATCGTGCAGGATTACTTTACCATGATGATGATCGTGGATACCTCGGCTCTGG
Organism: Eubacteriales bacterium; assembly: GCA_030524225.1. GTDB lineage: Bacteria > Bacillota > Clostridia > Lachnospirales > Lachnospiraceae > CAG-791. The sequence goes on along the minus strand of JAUNGV010000042.1, from coordinate 2,107 downwards.
AGAAGCCCTTCGGAGAGATGGCGGAGGAGCTCAGGGCGATCGGCGAGGAGAAGATCGGCGTGCAGATCAAGTGCCAGAAGGAAGAAATTTTCAACCAGATGCACCGTATCTAGGACAGGCACCGTAAGCATCATGGCCGTCGGGATGTCAGGAGCGAATACGGATTACAGGAACGGTATCGCCGCAGAGATGACCGGACGGGCGCAGGAAACAGGATCTCCGGTATACGGGGAGAGCCCGGAGCAGAATAGAGGACAGCAGAATGATTAATTTTGGAGAAGTATATGAAACGAACGCCATGATCGAGAAAGAGAATCTGGACGTGCGCACCATCACGATGGGCATCAGTCTTCTGGACTGCGCGGATCCGGATCTGGAGGCGTTGAAGCAGAAGATCCACGATAAGATCTACGACAGCGCGAAGGATCTCGTGCGCGTCGGAGAGGAGATATCGGGGGAGTACGGCGTTCCGATTGTGAACAAGAGAATTTCCATCACCCCGATTTCTCTGGTGGCGGGCGCAGCCTGCAGGAGCGTGGAGGATTACGTCGAGGTGGCGAAGGTGCTCGACCGGACGGCCAAAGAGGTGGGCGTGAACTTCCTCGGAGGGTACTCGGCGCTGGTGAGCAAGGGGATGACCCCTGCGGAGGAACTCTTCCTGCACTCGATTCCCGAGGCGCTGGCGCAGACGGATGTCGTCTGTTCCTCGGTGAATCTGGGCTCGACCAAGACGGGGCTGAATATGGACGCGGTGCGTCTGATGGGGAGCATCATCAAGGAGACGGCGGAGCGGACGAAGGAGAATGATTCCTGCGGCTGCGCCAAGCTGGTGGTGTTCTGCAACGCGCCGGACGACAACCCGTTCATGGCGGGAGCCTTCCACGGCGTGACGGAGGCGGACCGGATCATCAATGTCGGCGTCAGCGGACCGGGCGTTGTTAAGACGGCGCTGGAGGGGATTCACGGAGAATCCTTCGAGGTGCTGTGCGAGACGGTCAAAAAGACGGCGTTCAAGGTCACCCGTGTGGGACAGCTCGTGGCCAGAGAGGCGTCCAGAAGGCTGGGGGTTCCGTTCGGGATCATCGATCTCTCTCTCGCTCCGACGCCGGCCATCGGCGACAGTGTGGCGGATATTCTCTGCGAGATGGGTCTGGAGTATGCCGGAGCGCCCGGAACGACGGCGGCGCTGGCGCTCCTGAACGATCAGGTGAAAAAGGGCGGCGTCATGGCCTCCTCCTACGTCGGAGGACTGAGCGGCGCGTTCATTCCGGTCAGCGAGGATCAGGGAATGATCAATGCAGTGGCGGCCGGGGCGCTGACACTGGAGAAGCTGGAGGCGATGACCTGCGTCTGCTCGGTGGGGCTTGATATGATCGCGATTCCGGGCAAAACGAAGGATACGACGATCGCGGGCATCATCGCGGACGAGATGGCGATTGGCATGATTAACCAGAAGACGACGGCGGTGCGCGTGATTCCCGTGATCGGCAAAGATGTGGGAGAGCAGGCGCAGTTCGGCGGACTTCTCGGCTATGCGCCGATTATGCCGGTCAATCCGTTTTCGTGCGATGAGTTTGTGAACCGGAAGGGACGGATTCCCGCGCCGATTCACAGCTTTAAGAACTAGGGGGGTAGAAAAAATATGAAACACGAAAAATACTACGATGTCACAGCGCTGGGGGAACTGCTGATCGATTTCACGCAGAACGGAATGAGCGGACAGGGGAATCCGCTGTTCGAGGCCAATCCGGGCGGAGCGCCCTGCAATGTGCTGGCCATGCTTTCGCGGCTGGGAGACAAAACCGCTTTCATCGGCAAAGTGGGAGACGATATGTTCGGCAGAATGCTGAAAGAGCGGACGGAGCAGTGCGGGATTGATATGAGCGGACTGCAGATGGACCGGAATGTGCGCACGACGCTGGCGTTCGTACAGACCTTTGCGGACGGCGACAGGGATTTCTCCTTCTACCGGAAGCCCGGCGCGGATATTATGTTAAACCGCGACGAGGTCAACGCGCACAGGGAGCTGATCGCCGGTGCGAGGATTTTCCACTTCGGAACGCTTTCTATGACGGATGAGGTCGTGGACCGGGCGACGAGGGAGGCG
>JAUNGV010000041.1 GCA_030524225.1 Eubacteriales bacterium | reverse complement strand
GGACTGGTAATTTGAATACGTTTTAACTATAGAACGCTATACAATATCCGTATTTGCTATTTTGCCCTGCGGGTTGTATAGTGGACAGAGTAAAGAAGGAAGGGGAGGAATCAATGATGGATGAACGGTTGGCGGGAATCCTTGCGGATTCTTTTTTTAAGATACTTTTGCCGGGACTGACTGTGACGATCCCTCTGACGGCGCTGTCGTTTACGTTTGCGATGGTGATTGCGATTGCGCTGGCACTGGTGCAGTTTGCGGGAATCCGCGGACTGAAGGAACTGGCGCGATTCTATATCTGGGTCATTCGCGGAACGCCGCTTCTGGTGCAGCTGTTCGTTGTCTTTTACGGACTGCCGAATCTGGGAATCGTGCTCCCGCCGTTTCCCTCGGCGGTGATCGTGTTCTCTCTGAATGAAGGGGCCTACTGCGCGGAGATTATGCGGGCGGCGCTGGAGGCGGTGCCGGTCGGACAGATGGAGGCTGGGTACTGCGCGGGCATGTCGTATCTGCAGATCATGCGCAGAATCGTGCTGCCGCAGGCATTCCGCACGGCGTTTCCGTCTCTGGGCAATTCCCTGATTTCCATGGTCAAGGATACGTCGCTGGCCGCGAATATCACGGTGACGGAGATGTTCATGGCGACGCAGCGGATTGTGGCCAGAACGTATGAACCGCTGGCGCTGTATCTGGAGGTGGGGCTGATTTATCTGATCTTCTCCACGGTTCTGACGAAACTCCAGAGCGCAGGGGAGAAGAGACTGGCGTTTTACGGGCGGCGGAGAACGCTCCGACAGGGAGGTAAATAATGCTGGAGGTCAGACAGATCCGGAAGAGTTTTAACGGCAACGAGATCTTAAAGGGCGTGGATCTTCAGGTGGAAAAGGGCGACGTGGTGGCGATCCTCGGACCGAGCGGGGCGGGGAAGACGACGCTGCTGCGGTGCATCAATTTTCTGGAGACGGCGGACAGCGGAGAGATGGTATTTGACGGCAGACGGCTGGATATGGCCCGTGCGGGGAAGAAGGAAATCGCGGAGATCCGGAAAAAGACATCGTTTGTGTTCCAGAATTTCAATCTGTTTCTGAACAAGACGGCGCTGGGAAACGTGATGGAAGGGCTGGTGACGGCGCGGAAAATGCCGAAGGAGAGGGCGGAGGAGATCGGGCGCGCCGCGCTCGCCAAGGTGGGGCTGTCGGAGCGGGCCGATTATTACCCCGATCAGATTTCGGGCGGTCAGCAGCAGAGGGTTGCCATTGCGAGAGCGATCGCCTCTGATCCGGAGATCATTTATTTTGACGAGCCGACCTCGGCGCTGGATCCGGAGCTGACCGGAGAAGTGCTGGAGGTCATGCGGGAACTGGCCGCGGAGGGCAGAACGATGCTCGTCGTGACCCATGAGATGGGATTTGCCAGAAACGTCTCGACCAAAACCGTCTTTATGGAAGACGGACTCGTCGTGGAGACGGGGGGAGACGGGACAGATTTTCGAGGCGCCGAGAGAGGCGCGCACGCGGGAATTCGTGCAGAAGATCATGGGCAGTGACAGATAGCGCGAAAACAGAAGACAGAACAAAAAGATAGACTGGAAAGATAGAAAAGATAGAATAGAGTGAAGTCAGAAAGGAATGAAGAAGATGATGAGAAAACAAAACTTCGGCAGCAGTATGGCAGCGGCAGCAGTGGCGGCGGTGATGGGACTGACACTGATCGGATGCTCTCAGACGGGAGCGGAGACGACCGGGGATCAGAACACGGCGGACAGCGCAGCGCAGGAGTCGGCGGCGGAAGAAAACGGCGCATCGCAGGAGGCACAGGAGCAGGAAAACAGCGCAGCTTCCGGGACAGAGGCAGAGGAAGCATCCCAGTCTGAGGCGGCGAGAGACGATCTTCTGGCACAGATCCGGGAGAGAGGAGAGGTGATCGTCGCGATGGAGGGTACATGGTCCCCGTGGACGTATCACAATGAGGACGACGAACTCGTGGGATACGATGTGGAGGTTGCACAGGCGATCGCGGAGCATCTGGGCGTCGGGGTCAGCTTTGTGGAAGGCGAGTGGGACGGCCTGTTCGCAGGTCTGGACGCCGGACGATACGACATGGTAGTCAATGGCGTGGAGATCACGGACGAGAGAGCAGAGAAATATGATTTCTCGGAGCCCTACGCCTACAACCGCACTGCGATTATTGTGAGCGGGGATAACGAGGAGATTCAGTCCTTTGAGGATCTGAGCGGCAAAAATACAGCTAATACCATCAGCAGCACTTATGCGGAGCTGGCGGAGAGTTACGGGGCGAATGTGACCGGCGTGGATGATCTGAACCAGACGTTTGAGCTGCTTCTCTCCGGACGGATTGATGCGACGCTGAATGCGGAGCTGACGTATTACGATTATATGAAAGCTCATCCGGACGCCAATATCAAGATAGCGGCGCTGACGCAGGACGCATCCGAGGTGGCGATTCCGATGCGCAAGGGGGCGGAGACAGAGAGCCTGCGGGCGGCGGTCAATGAGGCGATCGATGAAATGAGAGCGTCGGGCGAACTGGCGCAGCTCTCCGAGAAGTATTTTGACAGTGATATTTCCCAGGCGCCGCAGGAGGAATAAGCGGAAAACTGTGGAGAATGTTCCGAAATGAGGATTCGTATGGAAAAGGCGGGCCGCAGAAGAGCGGACCGCCTTTTTCAACAGAACAACCGTCGCGCCGGATCAGCAGCGGGGTTCAATTTTATAAATAATTTATCTTTCGTTGCAGGATTTGTTATCGGCGCGCAGTAAGCTGATAGGAAGCCGGGACGGCGGGCAATTCGCAGAGGAAAGCGCCGTGAAAACGGGGGTGTCTGGCGTACCGCAGAGAAAATGCCGGAAAGCCGGGACGGCGGGCGTTCTGCGGCGGAGACGAAATGTAAAAGAGGAGAGGGAAATTGACGGTCAGACAGAAAATACGGCTCTCCAATGTGATGATGGTGCTGATTCCGATTCTGTTTACAGCGATTGTCATTACGGTGTGCCTGCACACTTCACTGGGAAGCTACTGGTATACGCTGGAGGCGATGTACAGCGATGAGAACGGAATTCAGTTTGCCCAGAGCATGATCTATACCTATCAGAAGGAACTCTGGGAATATAACTGGGGAGAGAGCGGACAGACACGGAAGGGAGCCGGAATACGGCAAAGCGATGAGATGACACATCTGGAAAATACCCTTTCGGAGATGGGCTATCGTTTCCGGATTACGAAAAATGGAACACAGATTTTCTCGAATCTCACAGAGAATGATATCGCGACCGGAAGAGAGGTGGCGGGAGAGGCGATGGAGACCGCCAAGACGCTGACCGCCAGCCGTTACGAGGTCTCTGTGATCAAGAATACCTTCTGGCATGGAGAGACGGTGTTCTGTATTACCGCCATTCATCCGGACAGTACGGACGGGGACGCCGTGAATTACCTGAAAAACTATCTTCTGCGCTATGTGTGGGGGGTTCTGGCTTTTTTTGTGTTGCTGACTGTGGCGGTCAATGGTGTTCTCTCGTGGTGGATCTCCAGGAGCATTCTGCAGCCTCTGCAGCTGCTCAGTCACGGGACGAGGGAAATCCGGAACGGCAATCTGGACAGCGCTGTGCGGTATGAGAAAAAAGATGAGTTCGGAGAGGTATGCAGCGATTTTGAGGAAATGCGCTCCTATCTGCGGGAGTCGGTGCAGCAGCGCCTTCTCGACGAGAAGCGCAGAAGAGAGCTGATTACGGGGATTTCCCATGATCTGAGAACGCCTTTGACTTCCATCATCGGGTATCTGGACGGGCTTCTGGAGGGAATCGCGGATACGCCGGAGAAACAGCTACGGTATCTGAAGGCGATCAAAACGAGGACGGGAAGCCTCGTCAATCTGGTGGAGAGCCTTTCCGAGTACAGCCGTCTGGACCGGGATTTTCACTATCATATGGAAGAGACGGATCTGCGGGAGTATGTGGAGCAGTATCTTCGGACCGTCAGGACGGATGCAGAGCAAAGCAGCGTGGAGATCGGATTCGAGTACGAGGAGGCGGCATATCCGGTGCGTCTGGACCAGAATGAATTCAAGCGTGTATTTGACAATATATTGACTAATACAGTCAAATACCGCGTGAAGGATTCCTCCCGCGTCCGGATCAGTCTGTGCAGGATAGCGGGGCGCGGTGAAGCGGAGCTGGTGATTGCCGATGACGGGCCGGGGGTTCCGCAGGAGAGTCTGGAGCAGCTGTTCGACAGCTTTTACCGGGTGGACAATTCCAGAAACAGGAGCGAAAAGGGAAGCGGGATCGGGCTGGCGGTGGTCAGAGAAATTATCCGCGGACACGGGGGCAGTGTGCAGGCGCAGAATCGGGAAGGACTGGCGATTCTGATCCGTCTGCCCTGCGGAGAGGATGCACAAAATAGTCCGATAAAGACAGATAAGAGCCCGCATCATGGGGACAGTGAAAAGGCGCAGCAGCGCACAGGCAAACCGCAGCAGAAAGGGGAGAGATGGCAAAGATACTGATCGTTGAGGACGACGAACTGATTGCGGAACTGGAGAGGGATTATCTGGAAGCGAACGGCTATGAAACGGAGCTGGCATACGATGGTATCACGGGAGAGCAGATGGCCGTGAGCGGGGACTACGATGCGATTCTGCTGGACATCATGCTTCCGGGGAAAACAGGGTTTGACGTGTGCCGGGATCTGCGCCGCACCCTCCGTCTGCCGATTATCATGGTGACTGCGCGCAAGGAGGATATCGATGTCATCCGCGGGCTGGGACTGGGCGCGGACGATTACCTGATTAAGCCGTTCAGTCCCGCCCAGCTCGTTGCGCGCGTCAAATCCCATATCCGTATCCATGAGATGCTGGGACAGGACGGGGAGGAATCGGAACAGGAGAGGGAGATCCGCTACGGGGCGCTGCGGATTCTGCCGGATTCCCGCCGGGTGTATCTGGAGCAGCGGGAAGTGACGCTGGTCAAAAAAGAGTTTGAGCTGCTGCTGTTTCTGGCCGAGAATCCCAATATTGTCTTTTCGCGGGATACACTCTTTGACCGCGTCTGGGGGATGGATTCTCTGGGAGACGGCGCGACAGTGACCGTACACATCAATCGTCTCCGGGATAAGCTGCGCAGCGTGGAAGGGGAGGTGCAGTTCATCGAGACGGTATGGGGAGCGGGATACCGGTTCCGGGTGGATTGAAATTTCTGCGATCCGAAGAGGAGAGAGAAGAGTGCCGGAAGTCTCTGTAAACGCGGCTGGTAAGAGGCAAGGCAGGGCGGAAGAAAGAGAAAGCAGGTCAGAGTGAGAAAAGGCTGACAGGATTGAATGGGGAAGAGCAGATAAGACAAAGTAAGGAAATTTGCAGATCCATACAGAAAACGTATATCAGGACATTTAATCTGGGTATTTTACAGAAACGGGTTTATGGCTTTATTTTATAAGTGCGGCTGGAAGAGAAGTGTTCCGGCGGCACTTTTTTATATCATGGAAAAGTACGACCTATGATACAAAACGCTCCGCGAGGATTGTACTGCGGCAAAATGGAAGAATGTCGCGGGGAGAGAATGTCGCCGCATCAGGTTTCTGTCATGGAGTCGTTTAGGAAATATTTATTTTTTTGTTAGGATGATGTTATTTGCGTCCGATAAAGTAACAAGGGAACAAAACGGTGGGAAGGGAGCGTCGCAGGATGGAACTGGGAAGAGCGAAGCGGTATTTTCTGTATCTGTATCAGGCGTTTGTCTCAGAAAGACGGCGGGGACTTGATTTTACGATGCGCGACACAGGGCTGTATCAGCAGAGCGGGCATCGCTTTTTTGGATACAGCAAGACGGATGAGGCGCATCTGCGACAGATTTTTGAAAGTCTTACGTACAGCAGGAACTGGCGGCTGCTGGATGTGGGCTGCGGCAAGGGCGTGGTGCTGAAAGAGGCGGCGCGCTATCCCTTTCTCAGAATTGCGGGGATTGAGATTTTACCGTCTCTGGTCAGGACGGCGCGCAGGAACATGGAGATACTGGGACTCTCGGAACGGGTGCAGTGTATAGAGGCGGATGCGCTGGAATTTGAGGGATACGGGGAATACGATACGTTTTTCTTCTTCAATCCTTTCTCGGAGGAGGTGCTGCGGGAGGTCGTCGGCAGAATCATCGAGGGAGGACAGAGGCAGGGGCCGCTGACGTTCATCTATCACAATCCGAGATTTCTGGGAGTGTTCGACGAGTACAGCGGATTCTATATCAGGACGCGGCTGCATGATCCCAGAAAGAACTATGACACCTGTATTCTGGAGTATGACGGCAGGAACAGATAGGGCAGAGAGATAGATAGGATATGCGCGAAGCAGGGGCGGACGAACTGTGAAAAGAACTGGCAGACGATGGACGCAAATCGGAGCCGTGCGTCGCCCGTCGCGAAGATCGCTTCGGAAAGGAGAGTATTATGATGATTACAAACAGAGAGGGCGTACAGTGGCCGGAGGCAGGGCGGCTTCAGGACCGGTTTGAGAAGGTGTTTCTGAACAAGTACGGTTATTATGAGCTGCGCACGAAGAACAGCAGACAGGAGCGGGATAAAAATTTCGAGGAGAACTATTTTCAGGAGTATGCGGGAGCGACCTACGCGAAGGAGTACCCGGAAGACGAACTGGCCTTTATTATGAACAAGATCCGGGAGCGGGCGCTGGTGGTGGAGCGCTGCCTGCGGGTGGCGGGAAATACGCATTTGCCCTATTCCCTGCTGGATATCGGCTGCGGAGAGGGCTTTCTTCTGCAGTATTTCCACGACAGGGGAGAGCGGGTGAAGGGGATTGACTGCGGCTCCTACGCGCTGCGGGCGTTTCATCCGGAGATGCTGCCTTTTTTTGAACAGGGCGATATGGAGACTCTGCTGCCGGAGATGGCGCAGCGGGGCGAGCGGTATGACGTCGTCAATATGGACCGGGTGCTGGATATGGTGGACGATCCGGAGGAGTGCCTGCGTCTCGTCAGCGAGGTGATGGAGGAGTGCGGTATTCTGGTGGTCAAGGTGGCGAACAATTATTCTCATATGCAGCAGCTCTTAATGGAAAGCGGAGATTTAAAAACAGATTACTGGCTGGACGATCCGGATCACACGGGATATTTTAACCGCGAGGGAATGATTGCGCTGCTGGAAGCCCAGGGATATGAGATGCTGGATTTCTACGGGGATACGTTTGTGGAACTGCAGCTGATGAATCCGAATTCCAACTACTATGAGAAGCCGGAGACGGGAAAAGCGGCGCATCAGACCGCGGTGCGGATGGAAAACCTGCTCCATGAGCTCTCCCCGGAAAAGACGCTGGACGTCTACCGGATTCTGGGGGATATGGGCTTTGGGCGGGAAATTGTCGGCGTATTTCGAAAGAAATTGAAGAGCAAATAAAATATGGTAACCGTTCAGTCAGCCGGAAGCGCAAGATCATGAGCAAAGGCAGCCGCAAAGCGGCGGAGAGCGCGGCAGCGCGGCTTTACGAATGGCGCGGACTGAACTGCTATAAACTATAAATAGGTAGTAAAACAGAAACAAAAACGGAGATAAAAACAAGGATACAGACAGGAGTATCATGCGGAATAAAAGGCGGAATCAGTTTGGAAACAGAGCGGCAGCGACGGCGGCACTCCTTGGTCTCTGCGCGGCGGGTGTGATCGGAGTGAGTGTCTATGCCGCGCAGGCAGTCAGGACACAGAGTGATCCGGCGGCACAGGACACCGTTCAGAATGCAGCGGAGCAGAGCGGCGAGCCGCAGGAGGAAGAGAGGACTCTGATGGTCTCAGATCTGTCCGGCCAAAGCGCGGATCTGGATGGCGCCGGAGAGACGGCCCGGACGGCAAGCGGCGATGACGGGATAGCTGCGGAAGAAGCGAGGGAGACGGCGCAGGAGACAGGAACTGCGGAGGCCCGGTCCGGCGCAGCTTCTGAGGATACCGCCTCCAGGGGCAGTTTTGCGGGGGAGGCGGCGGATCAGCTCCTGCCGGAGCAGAAAGCGCTGCTGCGGGAGTATATGGAGCGGTATTATGAGAGTCTCTCAGAGCTGGAGCCTCGGGAACTCTCCGATCTGTTTACACAGACAGAAGAGGCCGCGCAGCAGGTGCTGATGAATGGGAGTGCGATCTCGTATGTGACGGGACTGCGCGCGATGCAGAATACGGATCTGAGTCTGGCGGATTACCGGTATGAGATGGATGTGACGCAGGTGAGCACCGCGGCGGACGGGACAGTGGAGATCTCCATGACGGAGACGAGCACGCAGAATTTTGCGCAGCATCCGGAGGTGGATACGCAGCTCTACAATATCCGTCACTATTTCGTGATGCGGGAGACGGAGGACGGCTGGAGGATCGAGGAACATTTGCAGCGGGACGGGTTCTACTGGAGACTGCTGGGAAATTACTGGAACTGGGAGGGACGGGAGCTGGACGTTCCGGAGCCGGAGACGTACTTTGCACAGCGGGTGGATACTCTGCTGGAAGAGGCGCGGGCGGGCAGAGACCAGCGTCTGGAAGAGGTGGAAGAGAGTGCCGTGAGCGCTCAGCATCCGTATCTGCGGGATGAGGCGGTCGCCTACAGCGACACATGGGTCGGAACGCGCAATACCCAGTGGAGCGATTTTACCGGTCGGGGCGGAAACTGTCAGAATTTCGTGTCGCAGTGTCTGCTGGCCGGAGGAATTCCGATGGACAGTCAGGGAGCCGCGGTGTGGTCGTGGAACAGCGAGGCGGACAGCACGACCTCGTGGATCAATGTGAATGAATTTTACCGCTATGTGCGGGAGAATGAGGGCTACGGTCTGGCGGCGTCGGGCGACGCTCCCTATTATGAGGGAGAGAGAGGCGATCTGATCCGGATGGGGAGCGAGGGGAACTGGAATCACATCGTGATCATTGCGGAGGTCGTGCGGGATGAGGACGGCAATACTGTGGACTATCTGATCAACTCCAACACCTCGGATCTGAAGAACTTTCCGGTCAGCGCCTACCCGGATCCACAGCAGCGGCTGATGAAAATTTACGGATGGAATGAGAACTGAGAGGAACGGAAAAAGAGAGACGCCGGGGCGTTACAAAAACAAAGTGTTCTCTGGAGCGAAGATAGTGAAATTTGTGCCGCTCCAGCTCATCCATGCTCTCAAAAGATGAAATAGTCTGAAAATAAAATTGGATTTGAAATTGCAAAAAATATTGTGATAAAATGCAAAACAGAAAAACTTTCTGGTAATTTTGTGTAAGCAGAATCTTCACACGGGAATTCGCCGAATGTGGCAGGTTCTGCTTTTTCTATGCGAGGGCAAGAGGGAAATGAAAAAGATGTCTCTTTGCCGGGAGAGCGTTCGGCGGTGAGGAGAGGCGGCTCGGGGACACAGGTGCATAGACAGAACTGTCACAGAAGCGGGAGAGCGAAAGAGAGAAAGCCAGGGACTAGAAACAGAAAGAAAGGAGAAGAAGATGGGAAAGTATGCGTTTGGAGCGGATATCGGCGGCACTACGGTTAAACTGGGGCTGTTTCAGACAGACGGGACGCTCGTTGCAAAGTGGGAGATCCCGACGAGGACAGAGGAGAACGGGGGATGGATTCTGGAAGATGTGGCCCGCTCCATTCAGGAAAGGATGAAAACGGACAAAATTGCGCCCAGAGAGACGGAGGGAATCGGAATCGGAGTTCCGGGGCCGGTGGGAGAAGACGGAATCGTCTATAAATGCGTCAATCTCGGGTGGGACGTCACGGATGCGGCGGCGCGGATGAGAGAACTGACCGGAATGAAAATCAGCGTCGGGAATGACGCCAATGTCGCCGCGCTCGGAGAGATGTGGCAGGGCGGCGGCAGGGGATACCGAAATGTGGTGATGCTTACGCTTGGCACAGGAGTGGGCGGAGGAATTATTCTGGATGGACATATTCTCTCCGGAACCCATGGGGCGGGCGGGGAGATCGGACATTTCCCGGTGTGCGAAGAGGAGAGCGAGGCATGTGGTTGCGGCAATAAGGGATGTCTGGAGCAGTATGCCTCGGCCAACGGAATTGTCAGGGTGGCGCGCCGGTGGCTCGCCGGGAGAGAAGACGCTTCCCGGCTGCGGGATCTGGAGACGATCACGGCCAAGGCCATTTTTGATCTTGCCCGGGAAAAAGATCCGCTGGCAGAGGAGTTGGCCGATTACATGGGCAGGATGGTCGGCAGGGCGTGCGCTTACATTTCCTGCGTCTGCGATCCGCAGGTCTTCGTCATCGGAGGCGGCGTCTCCAGGGCGGGGGATATTCTGACGGACAGCATCCAAAAGCACTACGCAAAGGCGGCGTTCCACGCGTGCCGGGACGCCGCGTTCAAATTGGCGCTTCTGGGCAACGACGCCGGAATCTATGGATGCGCCAGAATGGTTTTAAACGGCGCAGAATGACAAATAATAAAACAGAAAATTCGCTACATTTGCAAAAAGGACAAAATAGGCAATGTCAAAGTTGCTGTTTTGTCCTTTTTCTTTGACGCAGGAGGAAAAAATCATAAGAATTTGAGCGAAGAAGAGGTGAATAAGCGGGTGTGAAGCAGGTGTGAAAAAAGTAAGATAAAAGTACAAAAACGACAGGGAAATCAGAGAACAGGGGGAATGGCCTGTCAGCAAAGGAAATGGAGGGTTAGAAAATGAAATTGGGATTTGTCTCGGCAATTCTGGATCAGAGCAGCTATGAGGAAATGATGAACACGGCGAGCCAAATGGGCTTTGCCTGCGTGGAGGCGGCCTGCTGGCCGCAGGGAAAAGCGGAGCGGCGTTATGCGGGAGTTTCCCATATTGATGCGGAGCGTGTGCTGGAGGACGCGGCGTATGCGGCGCATCTGCGGGAGGTCTCCAGAGAGAAAAAAGTAGAGATCTCTTCGCTGGCTTACTACCCCAATACGATGGACGGCGATCTGGCAAAGAGAGAGGCGGCCGTCCGTCATTTAAAACAGGTGATTCGCGCGAGCGCAGAGCTCGGCGTCAATCTCGTGACGACCTTTATCGGCCGGGATCAGACCAAAAGCGTTGAGGAAAATCTGGAACTTGTCAGGGAAATCTGGCCGCCGATCCTCAGGGTAGCGCAGGAGTGCGGCGTCAGAGTGGCGATTGAGAACTGCCCGATGCTCTTTGGCAGAGAGCAGTGGCCGGGCGGACAGAATCTGATGACGACGCCGGCGATCTGGAAAAAGGTTTTTGAGCTGCTTCCGAGCGATTATCTGGGAATTAACTATGATCCGTCGCATTTTGTGTGGCAGAGGATTGACTATATCAAGCCGATCTATGAATTCAAAGATAAGATTTTCCATGTCCATTACAAGGACATCAAGGTCTATGAGGATAAGCTGGATCAGGTCGGCATTATGGCCTATCCGCTGGAATATATGTCGCCGAAGCTCCCGGGACTGGGAGACGTCGACTGGGGCCGGTATGTCAGCGCGCTCACGGATATCCGCTATGAGGGGTATACCTGCATCGAAATCGAGGACAAGGCGTTTGAGGGCTCCCAGGAAGCCGTTTTGAGGAGCCTTGCGCTGAGCAAGAGGTATATGGAACAGTTCGTCATCTGACAAAGGCGGATGTTAGAAAGGAGAGACAGAGATGGGGGACATCGGAGTTGGCATTATCGGGCATGGTTTTATGGGACACGAGCATGAGACAATGCTCTCTGAGATGGAGGGAATCCGGCTGGTCGGCATTACCGACCGCGACCCGGAGCAGTTAAAAGACGTAAAGGATGGAGTGACCGCGTTTGCCTCTGTGGATAAACTTCTGGGGAGCAGAGAGATCGACACGGTGATTATTGCGGCGAACAATAACCAGCATCTTGCCCTGGTCAAAAAGGCGGCGGCAGCGGGGAAGAATATTATCTGCGAGAAACCGGCAGCTCTGTCGGTGACGGATTTTGACGAGATGATCCGGGCGGTCAAGGAAAATAACGTTCTCTTTACGGTGCATCAGCAGCGCAGATATGATCCGGATTTCCGTATTATGAAGAAACTCTACGAGGAGAAAGCGCTGGGCAATGTATACACGATCAAGAATCAGCTCTATGGATTTAACGGCAATATGCATGACTGGCATGTCTATTTCAACGAGGGAGGAGGAATGCTCTATGACTGGGGCGTTCACCTGATCGACCAGCTGCTCTGGATGGTGGACGCCAGAGTGACCTCCGTCTATGCCACTGTCAAAAATGTCATCAATTTTGAAGTGGACGATTTCTTTAATATCCAGCTGAGGTTTTCCAACGGCGTGACGGCGGAGATCGAGCTGGGAACGTATTACCTGAAAGACGATCCGGGGTGGTTCGAGCGCCATTGGTTTATGGGCGGCGATCAGGGCAGTGCCTATGCGGACGGATTTCGGCCTGAGGGAAAAATTGTGCGGACGACGGAACTTTTGCATAATGTTTCGGGGGCCAGAACCATGACAGCCGCTGGGCCGACCCGTTCTTTCGGCAATCCGAGAGAGGGACTGATCGTCACGGAGCCGCTGCCGGAGGTCTCGACCTGCCACCGCAACTATTTTGAGAACTATATCAGAGCGTATCATGGACAGGAAGACTTCCTCGTCAAAGCACCGGAGGTGCGCCGGGTGCTCTGCCTGATGGAGGCGGTGAGAGAATCGGGAAAAACAGGAAAAGCGATTGCGTTTGAGTAAAAGGAAAAAGGAGAAAAAGGAGAGTAAAATGAGTAAAATCAAAACATGCGTGAGTCTGTACAGCCTGCAGAACGAGTACATGACGAAGAGAATGAGCCTGGAGGATATCTTCCGGTTTATGCGGGACAACGAGGTGGACGGCGTGGAGTTTTTGCCGGATCAGATGATGCACGGAGCGCCGAAGCCCTCTGAGGAGACATTGCAGGAGTGGGATCGGCTTTGCAGAGAGTACGGTATTCAGCCGGTGGTGGCGGACGTGTTCCTGAATACCAATCTGTACAAAAACCGTACTCTGACCAGGAAAGAATGCGTGGAGCTGCTGGTGGATGAAATCATGCTCGCGCACCGCCTCGGGATGAAGATGATCCGCCTGGTGTCCATGACCCCCGCCGATGTGCTGGAGCCGTTACTTCCCTACTGTGAAAAATATGACATGAAGATGGCGCTGGAAATCCATGCGGGATTAAGCTTTGACAAGCAGAAGACGAAAGAGTATATCGCGGAGATGAAACGCCTGAACTCCCCCTATATCGGCATAGTCATCGACACCAGTATTTTCTGCGAGCGGGTGCCGCGGGTTATGGAAAATTACTGCAGGTCGCTGGGCACCTCGCAGAAGCCGATCGACATCGTGAACCGAATGTTTGCGGAGGGAAAGGACGGAAGAGATGTGTACGGCCCGGACGGCGATTTTATTCCGGAGCTGAAAGAGAGCCTTAGCTCCGGCGCGGATGAAATGTACGCGCATTTTGCGGATGGCTACGAGCACGAACCCTTTGAGATTATGGACGATCTGATGCCGTATATTTTCCATATTCATTTCAAGCTCTATGAGATGACCAAGGAGGGGGAGTATTCGATTGATTACAAAGGATTGCTTTCCTATCTCCACGACCGCCATTATGACGGGTATGTGGCGACAGAGTACGAGGGAACCCGGTGGACGATTGCGGGCGAGCCGATGAAAGAAAAAGAAGACGTCGTTGCGCATCAGAGATATATTCACAAGTGCCTGAAAGAAATCGAGGGGTAGAGGAGGAAGCCATGTTTGATAATAACGTATTTATTGAGGGAAGCTGCCGGAATGTGGAGCAGAGCGGAGAGCTCATCGGGTATGAGCTGGGGACGTACATCACGTATTACCGGGGGATCCCGCTGTCTATGGTCAACGATATCGGGGTAAAAGAAGACGGAGAGAGCGTGCCGCGGGAGGCGATCCGCTGCAGCGTGGATCAGGGAGAGTACTGGTTTACCCTGGATGAGATGGAGACGGTTTCCAGCTACGCCCATAAGTGGGAGTACGGAGAGCCGATGACAGTCAGAGTGCTGAAAAAAGGCGGTCTCTCCAAAGGGACGCACCAGATTGTGCTGACCGTCAACGTGAGAACGGCATATATTCCGGTTCCTCTGGAGGGAAGCAAGGAGAGAACGGTGGAAATATAAAAAGAACGACTGTATTGAGGGACGTTTTGGCAAATGGCGGGCTGTTGTTTGACAGTCTGCCGTTTTTTTAATAGAATGAACACAGCTCTGAGGGGCAAAGAGCCGCCGGATATGCCACGGAGGAAAGAGAATGGAGCAGAGAAAAGCGGAAAATGATATTATGAGTTTTTTCTTTGAGGAGACGAAGCACCTGGCAGAGCACAGGCACCGCAGCCTGGAGCTTTTGTATGTTCTGGAGGGGAAGCTGTCCGTGAGCGTCGCGGGAAAAGAGTGGCAGATGGAGCAAAATGAGTTTGTGCTGATCGGATCGAATGTGCCGCATTCCTACCGGAGCACACAGGAACTACTGGTCGGCTGCATTCACATGAACTATCAGGAGCTGCTGCGCTATATCGACTTAAACCGCTATGACTTCAGGTGCAACTCGTCCATAGACAAGAATCAGGGGTACCAGAAAGCGGAGGAAGTGATCCGGAAGATTTTCCGGCTGTACTTTGAGAAAGACAGGCAGAGAATCTATCTGACGAGTCTGTACTATGAACTGCTGCAGATTCTGGTGTCTCATTTTACCTATCAGAGAGAGGAGGCTGCCGGAAAAGAGAAAGGCGGCAGGGTGGACGAGATCGTAAAATATATCCACAACAATTATCAGAGCGCAGTCAGCCTCAACGATCTGGCGGATTACCTGCATCTGTCCACGGCCTATCTGTCGAAATATATCAAACAGAATCTGGGAATCAATTTTTTTGAGTATCTGAACGAGGTTCGGCTGGAGCGGGCGATGAAAGATATCTGGAGAGGGGAAAAGACGCTGACGACGATTTCTCTCGACAACGGATTTGCCAATCCCAACGCTTTTTCCATCTCATTCAAGAAAAAATTCGGTCAGACGCCCTCGGTGTGGCTCAGAGAGCACCAGCAGGAAATCGAGCAGAGAAAAAGGGACAGGCTCCGGGAAAATGAGAAAAAGAGCGAGCATATCCGCGCTTTTCTGGAAAAAGACGGGGAGCCGGACCGTGAGGAGACAGAGAGCGGAAACGGGATGTGCGTGGATGTAAACCGCTCCGCCATTTATGGGAAGAACTGGGAGCAGATGATCAATATTGGGAGTGTCAATACGCTGCAGGGCTCGGATATGCAGGCGCAGATTCGGACGCTGCACGAGGAACTGGGATTTTGCTATCTCAGATTCTGGGACGTATTCAGCCCGGAAATGCTGCAGCGGCGCGAAGAGGGGGCGGCGCGCGGCGGCAATTACGCAAGGCTTGACCGGATTTTTGACTTTGTGATACGAAACGGAATGCACCCGTTCATCGAGCTTGGTTTTAAGCCGACGGTGCTTCTGCGCAATATCGGCGATTCGCTGGAAGAGAGGGAGAGAGAAATCTTATTTTCCACCCATGCGGAAATGGCGGAGGCACTCTATCGTCTGCTGGCGCATTGTGTCAATCGCTACGGGGTAGAGGAGGTGGGGCGCTGGCGCTTCGAGCTCTGGGCTGATCCCAGAGTGACGGAGGGAGACGATTACGGACAGTACTTCGAGATGTTTGAGACGCTTTATCCGGTTCTGAAATCCATCTCCTCCCAGATCAAGGTGGGAGGGGCCGGATTTGGCCGACTTTACACGACGCTTGATTTTCGGGAAATTCTGGAATTATGGAGAAAGAGGATGTGCTATCCGGATTTTATCTCCATCTACTGTTATCCCTATCTGGCCAGAGGGACGGTGAACGCGCTCAACAGCGATCGGATTCAGGACAATGAATTTGTCCACAATCAGGTGAGTATGATGCGGCAGGTGATGGAGAGCGCTTCCTTTCATGAGCAGGAGCTCTACGTGACAGAGTGGAGCCCCAGCGTGTCGGTCAGGAACGCCCTGAATGACAGCGCGTCGCAGGGAGCCTTTTTGCTCAAAACGATCGTGGACAATATGGAAGCCGCGGAATT
This sequence comes from Eubacteriales bacterium, assembly GCA_030524225.1. Classification (GTDB taxonomy): domain Bacteria; phylum Bacillota; class Clostridia; order Lachnospirales; family Lachnospiraceae; genus CAG-791. The sequence continues at coordinate 9,593 of JAUNGV010000041.1, read as the reverse complement.
GCTGGGATACTGGAGGGCCTCGGATCTGGTGTCGGAGCACTTTGATACCGGGGTGCTGCTTCATGGAGGAAACGGGCTGCTCTCCGCGGACGGAATCAGAAAACCCTCGTTCTATGCGTTCAAATTTGCCCGTCAGCTGGGACGCTATCTGCTGGGCAGGGATGAGCACGGCGCGGTGACAACGGACGGGGCGGGCAGCTATACGATTGTGTGTCATCACTACGTTGCCCCTAATTTCAGCTATTATCTGAAAGAAGAGAACCAAATTGAACCGCAAAAGGAATTTCTGCTCTTTGACCAGACGCAGCCTTTGCCGCTGTCCTACCAGATCAGAAACATCAGAAACGGGACGTATCTGGTGAAAATGCAGTCGGTGAATCAGGAGTGGGGAAGCGTGCAGGATGAATGGGGACGGATGGGCTATCGGGAAAACCTGAATCAGGAAGACGTCGCCTATCTGAAAGAAATCTGTCGACCCAAAATTACAATGAGGGAGTGCGAGGTCGCGGATCAGACGCTCTGCGTCCGTATGGAACTGGCCCCGCATGAGATACGGCTGGTACAGATTATTTATCAGGTTGCGGTGGAGGAATGAGCGGGAAAAAAGAGGAGGACAAAAAACAGACGGTGTTTTTTGCTTCCTCTTTTTTGATTCCATCAAAATGATGAAGAAAATGCTAAAAAAGAGAGACGCATTGGGTAAAATGTGAAACGGCAGCCCTGAAAAATAAAATTATAATAGGGATATCGACGAACGACGATGGGGAGCAAGTGGAAATTGGGAGGACAACATGCATGCAGGAGGAATTGATTTTAAGGAATATCAGTAAGAATTACGCGGGGGTCCAGGCCCTGAAGAACGTCTCCATTCGATTCAGGGCGGGAGAGGTTCACGCTCTGATCGGAGAGAATGGGGCGGGCAAATCCACACTGATTAAAGTGATTTCCGGAGTGGTGCAGCCGACAGAGGGGGAGATAGAGATTTTTGGCGAGACGGTCAGGGATATGACGCCACTCAAGGCGATCCACAAGGGAATTGCGGTCGTCCACCAGGAGATGATCCAGTTCGAGGGAATGACGGTGGCGGACAATGTCTGTATGGAGGAGAGCGTCCAGAAAGAGGGGCTGATCAACCGGGAAGCGATCTATCGGAGAACGCGGGAGCTTCTGGGGCAGTTTGAGACGAATATCAACCCGTCGGATCTTGTCGGAAGTCTGTCCATGGCAAACCGTCAGATTGTGGAAATTGCCAAGGCGCTGAACCTGAACGCGCGGGTTGTGATTTTTGACGAGCCGACGGCGTCCATCACGGTGCAGGAGCAAAAGGATCTGTTTAAACTGATCAAAAATCTGAAAGCAAAAGGGATCACAGTTCTCTATATCTCGCATCGCCTGGAGGAATTGGCGGAGATCTGCGACAGGGTCAGCGTCATGCGGGACGGCGAGTACCGGGGGACGATGGAGATGGCGCAGACGAGCGTCGCGCAGATGATTAATCTGATGGTCGGCCGAGAGTTGGGGAATCTCTATATCGAAAAGCAGCCGTATGAGCCGGAAGTGGTTCTGAGAGCGGAGCACCTGAGCGGAAACGGCGTCAAAAACGTGAGTTTTGAGCTGCATCGCGGCGAGATCCTCGGCTTTGCGGGGCTCGTCGGGGCGGGAAGAACGGAACTGATGCATGTGATTTACGGGGCGGCCCGCATGGAGTCGGGAAAGCTCTACCTCTACGGAAAAGAGACGCAGATCAGAGATCCTGCGGACGCCATCAGAAAGGGAATCGGGATGATTCCCGAGGATCGCAAATCACAGGGCGTCTTTCTGGACAAACCGATCGCGTGGAATATTACGCTGGCGAGCATGAAAAAATTCCGCCACTTTCTTTTTGTCGACAGGAAAAAGGAGAGGGAGGAGGCGGAAAAGTACCAAAAGTCCCTGCGTATCAAAGCGGCCTCTCTGGAGAGCAATCCGAGCACGCTCTCCGGCGGCAATCAGCAGAAAGTCGTTCTGGCAAAGACGCTGTCGGCAGATCCGGACATTATTATTTTTGACGAGCCGACGCGAGGGGTAGACGTGGGGGCGAGAAACGAGATCTATCAGTTGATGGTGGATCTGACGCAGCAGGGCAAATCCATCCTGATGGTATCGTCGGATATGAGCGAGCTGATCGGAATGAGCGAAAATATTGTTGTTCTGCACGAGGGGGAGCTGACGGGCAAGCTCTCCAAAGAGGAATTTCGCCAGAACAGAATCCTGGAGCTGGCGTCAGGGATCGAATAAATTACGGAGGAAGTCATCCATGAATACATTATCTCAAAAAAGAGCGCCGCAGTTTAATTTAAAGGACTGGGGACTGGTCATTTTACTGGTGCTGCTCATCGTGTTTTTTACGATTGGCTCGCCGAATTTCCTGAACTTTTCAAACATCAGAAATATTCTGCTGCAGAACGCGCATGTGGCGATCGTGAGTATGGCGGTTGCGATCATTATGATCAGCGGGGGAACGGATCTGTCGATCGGGTATCAGATGGCGCTCGCCTCTGTCGTCAGCGCCAAGATGATGATGAGCGGCGTGCCGTTCCCGGTGGCGATTCTGGCGGCGCTGGTGATCACTGTGATCTGCTCGACGCTGAACGAGCTGTTTTCCCTGGTGCTCAAGGGACATACGATGATTATCACGCTCGGCACGATGTCCGCCTATCAGGGACTGGCTTATATCATCAGCAACGCGCAGAACTTCCATAATCTGCCGGACAGCTTCCTGCTGCTCGGACAGGGGAGGATCGCGGGCGTGATTCCGGTCAACATCATTATCATGGTTGTTCTGTTTATCATCACCGCCGTTGTGCTCGGCTGCACCCATGCGGGGAAAAAGCTCTATGCGGTGGGGGATAATCCGGAGGCGGCGCGGCTGGCCGGAATCAACGTTCCGAGAGTAAAGCTGGTGGCCTTTGCGCTGGCCGGCGTCCTGACCGGAATTGCGGCCATGGTGCTGACGGCGAGAACCGGCAATGCGACGGCAACGACGGGAAGCGGGCTGGAGTTTACGGGAATTACGGCGGCGGTGCTGGGCGGCGTCAGCCTGAAAGGAGGAGAGGGAAAGCTCTGGCGCGTGATCGTGGCGGCTTACATTCTCGGAATCCTTTCCAACGGTATGCAGCTGATCGGGCTGGGGACGTACCCGCAGTACATCGCAAAGGGTGTTGTAATGCTGATCTCGATCGGGCTCGGCAACGGGGTGTTTTCTTTCCGGAGCAGAAAGAAAAGCAAATAAGGAATGGTAGCGCGTTTGCGTTTATCAATAAAAAAGAAAAGGAGACTGGTTATGAAAAAGAAAGGATTGGCGGGAGTATTGTGTGCGGTGCTGGCAGCGGCTATGCTGGCGGGCTGCGGGGCGGAGAGTTCCTCGGAGCAGGCGACAGTGCAGGAGGAGACGGCTGCGCAGGAGGAAGCGGAGACGGCGCAGACGCAGGAAGTGGCCGAAGAGGACGCGGCGGCGCAGGAGGCGGAGAGCTCGGCCGTGCAGACGACGGCGAGCGCAGCGGCCTCGCAGGTGCTTCAGGTCGTGGAGCAGATCGGGGAAAAGGGAGAGGAGATCGACACGGTGGCCTATATTCCGATGGCGACCTCGAACGAGCTCTTTCTGACGATGACAAACGCTTTTGTCGAGACGCTGGAGGCGGCGGGATTTACGGCGGAGTATACGTCCCCGGAATTCGATCCGGCGCTTCAGCTGGAGATTTTTGAGAACTACGTGACGCAGGGCTTTGACTGCATTATCGTATTTCCGATCAATGCGGATTCGATGAACGATGTGGTAAAGGATGCGAGAGAAAAAGGAATCAGAGTGATCTGCCAGGTCAACCAGACCGAGGAATGCGACGGCTGGATCGGCTCCAGCGCGGTGGATATGGGCATCGGAACCTGCCAGGTGGCGGTCAACTGGGTGGAAGAGCAGTTTGCCGACGCGGGAGCGGGAGAAGTGAAATGCGCGGTGATTACAACCCGCACGGATGACAACAACTCCACCATCTCCGATGAGATGGAAAAAATAGCGAACTACAGCGACAAAATCGAAGTGGTCAACGTTGTGGAGACGACGGACACCTCGATCGAGGCGGGGCAGTCCCTGGCGGAGAACCTGTATATGACGAATCCGGAGGTCAACCTCGTTATCGTGGAAGAGAGCGATGTGGCGATAGGAATGAACGCCTACTATTCGGGCGTGGACTCCCCGCTGACGGATAAGGATAATTTCGGCATTTTCTGTAATAACGGCGGCGCGACCACGTATGATCTGATGAAAGGCTCCGTGGACAACAGCGATTTGCTCAGGGGAATTTCTTCGGTGGCGCCGGCCAGATACGGCGCGCAGATTGCGGCCAATATCGTGATCCGCTTATCCAATGGAGAAGAGGGAGAAGTCAACTTTGAGCCAGATCCGGTTTATCTGGTCACCCCGGAGAACGTGGAGGAATTTGAGGCGGCGAATCAATGATTAGAGTATTACTGATTACAGGAAGAGTTGTAAAGGAACATGATTATTTCAGAATCAATCCTCTGCTGAAACAGATGTTGGAATCGACGGGGCTCTTTGAGGTGAAGATCACCGAGGAATTTAAGGGAGCCACGGCGAGGACGCTGGAGGACTACGATCTGGTGCTGATGAATTACGATGGAAAGGAGTGGCTGAGCGACCCGGTGTTTACGTACTGGGGGAGCGAGAGCGAGCAGGCCCTGTATGAGTTTGTCGCGGCGGGGAAAGGAATCGTATTCTATCACTCCTCGTTCAGCTGCGGGGAGGGAACCCCGGATGAATATCTGAAACTGATGGGCGGCGGCCACAATTTACAGACCGGTGGCCGCCGGAATCCCAAGAGCGATTTTACAGTCAGACTCTCGGACGGGGAGCATCCGATCACAAAAGGCCTGCACCGGGAATGGATGGTGGTCGGGGATGATTTTCTCCCGGTGATCACCTGGCATCCGGAGGCCAGGGTGCAGATTCTGGCGTCGGTCTACGATTCCGTGGAGGACTACCGGATTCCGGGCTTTCCGCCGCCGCATCTGAAAGGGCTGGTGATTCCGGACGGGGACATCAGCAGGATGCCGGAGATCAATACGTATCAGCCGGTGGCATGGACGAATGAATACGGAAAGGGACGGGCGTTTGTGATTACGATCGGACACGACATAGACACGATGCGTCGGATTGATTTTCTGACGATGTTCGTCAGGGGAGCGCAGTGGGCGGCGACGGGGGAGGTCACCCTGGAAGCGCCGGACCGAAGCGGTGATAACCGCCTGAATCCCTGGCCCTACTACAGTGGCAAATAGAAAAGGCGCGGCCTTGTTTTGGCCGCCGAGTCAGTCAAAGGAGACAAAGCGATGAAGAACGGAAAATTACAGGTGGGAATTATAGGGTGCGGGGGAATTGCCAATCAGAAGCATTTTCCCTCCCTGAAGTCACAGGCGGATAAGTGCGAGATGGTTGCGTTCTGCGATATTCTGGCAGAGAGAGCCGAAAAGGCGGCGAAAGAGTATGGAACGGCGGACGCAAAGGTCTATGAGGATTACAGGGAACTGCTGGCAGATCCAGACATTGATCTGGTGCATGTCCTGACGCCGAACGTCGCGCACTGCGATATCGTTGTGGCGGCGTTTGAGGCGGGAAAACATGTTTTGTGCGAAAAGCCGATGGCGCACACGACAGAGGCGGCGCAGAAGATGATGGACGCGTGGAAAAAATCCGGCAAGAAATTTACGATCGGATATCAGAACCGCTTCCGGAAAGACACGCAGATGCTGCACAAGGCCTGCGCGGAGGGGGATCTGGGCGACATCTATTTTGCAAAAGCGCACGCGATCCGGAGAAGAGCGGTTCCCACCTGGGGCGTATTCCCGGATAAGTCCAAGCAGGGCGGCGGGCCGTTAATTGATATCGGAACGCATGCGCTGGACATCACGCTCTGGATGATGAATAACTATGAGGTGGAGAGTGTCTCCGGTTCGGTTTTTGAGAAACTGGGGCACCTGCAGTCTGCCACGGAGGGAAATATGTTTGGCCCCTGGGACCCGGAGAAGTTCGAGGTGGAGGATTCGGCGTTTGGGTATATCAAGATGAAAAACGGAGCGACGATTTTTCTGGAGGCGGCCTGGGCCATCAATATGAAGGATTCCCGGGAAGCGGCGACGACGCTGTGCGGCACAAAAGCCGGCGCGGAGATTATCGGCGGTATGAGTAAGGACGGAGGATACGAGCTGATATTTAATAAGACTTCGCACGGCGAACTCACGCAGGAGCAGCTCTCTCAGGGCGGGTCGATCGCGTTTTTCTCCGGCAAGTCCGACAAGGAAGAAGTACTCGAGTGCGAGCAGTGGATGAATGCGATTCTGAACGATACTGAGCCGCTGGTCAAACCGCAGGAAGCGTTTATGGTCACGAAGATTCTGGACAATATCTATCAGTCGGCACGGCTGGGACACGAGATTAAATTCTGATCACCATTGTAGTGGTACAGTTTTTAGGAATCGTATAATTTTACATAATAAATAGCAGGACAATCCACACGGTGCACCCCAGCGGGAGGGTGCGCTGCGTGGATTGTTTTGTCGTTTCCAGATATTTCTTTGAAAATGCCCTTTTTTATGGTAAATTTAAGAGGTTACAGGAAAGGGGCTGCTATGGAAACAAACAGAATACGCTGGTGTGCGATTGGAGATTCTTTTACCTATTTAAATGATCATCTGGACGAGACGGGATTCCGCGTCCGGAAGGGGTATCTGACACGGGTGCTGGAGCGCTTCGTGAATCTGGAACTGCAGAACATCGGGATCAATGGTTCCCGGACCGGGGACTGGGTCGGGCAGGAGATTCCGGAGGCGGATCTGTACACGGTGCTGCTGGGGACGAACGACTGGTTCGGAGAGGTGCCGCTGGGGACGCAGGAGGCGTTCGCACAGCGTCGGGAGGGAACGATTCTGGGCAATCTGGCGATCCTGCTCGATCATATCCGGACGCGCTCGCCGGAAGCACAGATTCTGGTGATGAACCCGGTGGAGAGGAGCGACTTTATTTATCTGTTCGATCCGTTTAACAACGCGCCCGGCAGCTATGCGCCGTATGCGGGGCAGACGCTCTCCCGGATCGCGGACGGGATCTATGAGACCTGCCTCGGAAATGGAATTCCGGCTCTGGATCTGCACCGGCTCTCCGGTTTTACGCCGCAGAACGCCGTTCGGTTCAAGCGGGTGCGGACACCGGAGGGGTATCGGGATCTGCCGTATCCGGACTATGTGGGGCTTCCGGTGCGCTTCGGGGAGGATGAGTATCCGTATCCCGAGGAGGCGCAGGGGAATACGTACGACGGTCTGCATCCCACGGACCGGGGCAATGAGATCATAGCATCTCTGCTGGCAGAGAAGCTGGAAGAGATGCTGGGCGGGAGACTGGTTCCGGCAGCTCCTGCCGGGGACGCAGTGTGAAATCTGAAGCAAAAAACATTTCAAGTGGGAGGAAAGATTGAAAAATAAGCTCGATAGCTTATTTTTCAATCCCGAGATTTGTGCTGGAGCGTCACAAATCACAATACATGGCAGACGCAAATCGAATAGTTGCGTCTCCGTGTCGGGAGGATCGCTCCGGAAAATGGAGATTACCAATGGAAAAAAGAGAAAAGCGAAACAGAATCGCAGCGGAAGCGGCGATGAGGCTGGCAAAGAAAATCGCGGGAGGTCTGGGAGCTGCGGCGCTTGTGCTTCTCCTGTCTGCGGGGATCGGCATGACGGCCTATGCGCGGGAGCAGGATATTGTGATCCTGTATACGAATGATGTGCACTGCGGCGTGGAGGATAATATAGGGTATGCGGGACTGGCCCTGTACAAGAAGCAGGTGACGCAGAACGAGACGCCCTATGTGATTCTGGCGGACGCGGGGGATGCAGTGCAGGGCGCGCCCATCGGCACGCTGTCGGAGGGCGGCTACATCATTGAGATCATGAACCAGGTGGGATATGATTTTGCCGTGCCGGGGAACCATGAATTCGATTACGGAATGAGCCGTTTTATGGAACTGGCCGGTCAGCTGGACTGCGGATATTATTCGGCGAATTTCGAGGATCTGCGCCTGCCGGAGGGACAGAGGACTGTCTTTGCGCCGTACAAGCTGTTTGATTTTGAAGATACGAGGGTTGCGCTGGTGGGCGTCTCCACACCGGAGAGCTTCACGAAGTCGACGCCCAGATATTTCCAGGATGAGTCCGGCGCTTATATTTACGGGTTCCAGGAGGACGAGACGGGAGAGCGGCTTTATGCGTGCGTGCAGAACGCGGTGGACAGCGCGAGGGCACAGGGAGCGGAGATTGTTATCCTGGTGGGACATCTCGGAAATGCAGGCGTGAGCGACCGCTGGTCCTCGAGAATGATCGTGGCGAATACGGACGGCATTGATGCGGTGATCGACGGGCATTCGCATGAGACGGTGCCCGGGACATACTATCCGAATCGGAACGGGGAAAGTGTTCCGGTGACCCAGACAGGTACCAAGCTGGCCAATATCGGCAAAATGACAATCGGCACGGATGGCAGTATCCGGACGGAGCTGGTGGCACAGGTGGAGCCGCTTTCGCTTTCTGAGTCGTATACGGTACAGGCGGGAGACAGCCTGAGCCGGATTGCCAAGCGGGAGCTGGGAGATTATACACTGTGGAGTGTTCTGTACGAGGCGAATCGTGACAGCCTTGCGGATCCGAATGTGCTGCAGCCGGGAGAGACACTGAATATTCCCGCGGTGCCCTATGAGATCAGAAATGAAAAGGCAGTGGATCCGGACACCCAGGCGGTGATCGACAGGATTCAGGCACAGTATGAAGATAGCCTCTCGGTGGTGCTGGGGCACACGGATGTGGAACTGACGGCGAATGATCCGGAAACGGGACTGCGCAGGGTCAGAAACGGCGAAACAAATCTGGGCGATCTGACGGCTGACGCGTACCGCTATGTGCTGGGCGCGGATATCGGTCTTTCCAACGGCGGCGGGATCCGGGGCGGCATTGTGCCGGGGGACATTACCTATAATGATACGCTGCAGGTGTTCCCCTTCGGAAATATGGGCTGTGTGGCGGAGGTGACCGGGCAGCAGGTGAAGGATGCGCTGGAAATGGCCTCCCGGAATTATCCGGAAGAGGCGGGGGCTTTTATGCAGGTTTCCGGCCTGACCTACACGATTGACAGCACCGTGCCGAGCAGTGTGCAGCTGGATGACAAGGGCAGCTTTGCCGGCGTTTCAGGCGCTTACCGTGTCAGGGATATCATGGTGAATGGGGAACCGCTGGATACCGCAAAGACCTACACGGTTGCCTCTCACAATTACCTGCTCAAGAACGGCGGCTCCGGCATGAGTATGTTTGTAGGGTCGCGACTGGTGCAGGACGAGGTGATGACAGACGTGGATATTCTCTCCTCCTATATCCGCGACGAACTGGGTGGAAACGTGGGCGAGGCCTATGCGGATCCTCATGGAGACGGAAGAATCCGGATCATCGGCGGAGCGTCCGCTGAACAGCAGTGAAATCTCAGTTCAGAAACCTCAGTTCAG
>JAUNGV010000040.1:22907-25977 GCA_030524225.1 Eubacteriales bacterium | reverse complement strand
ACAGCTATGTAAGACAGTTTCCGGCAAGACTGTTTTTGTCATGGACGGGGTACGAGACAAAGACTTTCGAGAGACTGGATTATCAGGCCCCGGTATCCGCACCAACGGATTTATTTGAGGATTGATATGGAGATAACAAAAAAAGAAATCATTGTAAGCACCGCCATAATTTCATTCATGATGATTATCGGATTATTTATTTCCGACGAAATCGAAAACGGGAAGAACGAAAAGAATGCAGAATACCAGAAGGCCATACATATCCAGAACGCAGAACTATTCCGGCATGGGATGAATACGAACGTAGGAAATGCATTTGTGTATGGTGATCTGGAAGCGGTAAAGCCGGTGACATTTGAAGAAATCGGCGGAAATTATATATACGTCCGAAAAGTAGAAGAACACTATACCATGCACACAAGAACTGTCACAACCACGGACAGTAAAGGGCGGACACATACGACAACACAGGTATACTGGCAATGGGACTATGCGGGAGAGGAGGAAATAGTATGCAAAGAAATAACGTTCTGCGGAGAAAATTTTTCTGTTGAAAAAATTTCAATGCCAGAAGCGCATTACCTGCAGACCATAAACCCAAATAGCGACATACGGTTTAAGTATTATGGGGTGAATGCAAAGCTCACAGGTACGATTTATACAAATTTATCCGACAGCACGATATCCAACAATTCAGATTTTTTTGAGGATAAAACACCGGAGGAAGCATTGGAAATTTGCATATCGGGAGCGGGCATCGTTGTGTTTTGGATATTCTGGGTGTTGTTAATTTGTGTAATGGTAGCGGGATTTTACTACGCAGACAATAAATGGCTTGAAACATAAATGCGGAATTAAAGGAGGAAGACAGATGAGCGGCATGACTTTGAGAGCCCTATTGGAAAATGGGCTGATTAAGGATAAGGACACAATTACAATTGCGAAGCCACTGACTGGAAACGCCTGTGATATGCGGAAAGGAAAATGGTTTAATGATTCGATCCTTGAATATCTTAACGCCGAAATAAGGGAACTCTCATGGGATGAGAATAATGGTTATTCGATTGCGTTGAAATAGTAAATCTGAACTTTAGGAGAAGAACGATGATAAACGGGGAACTCATAGTTGACAATTTTGCCGGAGGCGGCGGAGCCAGTACGGGAATAGAACTTGCGACAGGATACAGCCCGGACATCGCAATCAATCATGATCCGGAGGCTATCCGCATGCACCAGACCAACCACCCGAGCACAAAGCACTATTGCGAGAGCGTCTGGGCGGTTGATCCGGTCGTGGCCTGCGCAGGGCATCCGGTAGCGCTGGCGTGGTTCTCGCCGGATTGCAAGCATTTTTCAAAGGCCAAAGGCGGAAAGCCAAAGGATAAGAATATCCGCGGTCTTGCATGGGTGGCCTGCCGCTGGGCGGGGATTGTGCGGCCCCGCGTGATAATGTTGGAAAATGTGGAGGAATTTAAGGGCTGGGGGCCGCTGAACCGCCGTCACCGCCCGATCAAAAGCAAGCAGGGACAGACATATAGAAAGTTCGTCAGCCAACTGGAGGCGCTTGGATACGAGGTGCAGACGCGGGAACTCGTGGCGGCTGACTACGGCGCACCCACAATGCGAAAGCGCTTCTTCATGATCGCCCGCTGTGACGGCAGACCGATTACATGGCCGTCTCCCACCCACGGCCCTGCGGGCAGTCAGGAGGTACAGGCTGGGCTTCTCAAGCCGTATGTTGGAGCATACACACGGATAGATTTTTCTCTTCCGTGTCCGTCGATTTTCGATACAACAGAAGAAATCAAGGAAAAATACGGAATCCGCGCGGTGCGCCCGCTGGCTGAAAAGACCATGCGGAGGATCGCCAGAGGGATGCAGAAGTTTGTAATGGAGAACCCGGAACCTTTTATCATACAGTGCAATCACGGCTCCAATCGGTATGGCATGGTGAGTGCGTTCCTGCACAAGTACCTTGATGGAGGATATACTGGGGCGGCGGTCAGTGAGCCGCTGCCGACCACTACAGCGAGGGATCACAACAGTGTGGTGACGGCAAGCCTGATCCAGTTAAACAACCACTGCGATGGCAGAGACATGAGAGACCCGATACCAACCATTACCGCTGGTGACGGACACTTTGGAGAGATCAGGGCGTTTCTGATCAAGTATTACGGACAGGGGACAGGGCAGAAGGCGACGGAGCCGCTGGATACCATTCCGACGCACGACAGATTCGGACTGGTAACGATCGCGGGAGTAGAATACCAGATCGTAGACATTGGCCTGCGGATGTTAGAGCCGCGCGAACTGTATGGGTGCCAGGGATTTCCATCCGACTATGTGATCGATCGGGATTACAAAGGCAACGCATACCCGCGCGCGGAACAGGTGAGGCGTTGTGGAAACGCAGTATGCCCACAGATACCGGCAGCACTCGTAAAAGCCAATCTGCCGGATCTTTGCGTTGCGAAGAGGCTCCCGATCTGCAGACCAGACAGGGTGCAGGTTTCTGGGAGCGGGCAGCTAAAATTTGCCTGAACTGAACTTTAACGAGGTAACAGGAAATGAAATCACATAAAAAGGCGGTGCATCATCCCGCGAAGATAGCTGCACCGCCTCACTGCTTGTGAGGACATTATACAACAGATGTGCCTTACAAGCAAGGAAGGAGGCACACATGGGGACAGAAGCAATCAGCAGCAAAGAAATCGTAATCAACAACATCATTGCGGCCATGGCTCCGGCGCTGGAAGCGGAAAAGCTGCGGATTCTGGAGGCGACAGTCAGAAACTGCCTGTATGGCCTGAAGCTGGAAGAGGAATGCACGCAGCTGATGGTCAGGATGGAGGATAACGAGAAGATTCTGCGGATCTTCCTTGCCAGTAAGAAGCTGGAGGGGCTGAAAGACAAATCGCTGGAGCAGTACAGGATGACGGCGCAGCAGCTGTTTCGGTGGATCAATAAAGATTACCGGGAAATCGAAAAGGACGACATCAAGACGTTTCTGGCGTACAGGATGCGGACGGTATCGCCGAACACGCTGCAGAACAGCAGAAGAAACCTGTCG
>JAUNGV010000040.1:0-22897 GCA_030524225.1 Eubacteriales bacterium | reverse complement strand
ACGTTTTTCACATGGCTGCACAGCGAAGGGTATATTGCCAGAAATCCGGTCGGTCGCGGCGGGGTGAAGGCGGTAGAGACAGACCGGTTTTTCATGACGGCGGAGGATGAAGTCAGGGTAAGAGACGTCAAAAAGACAGTGAAAGAAGATGCGCTGATTGATTTCCTCTTTTCGACAGGCGTCAGGGTCGGGGAACTGGTCAACATGAACGTCTCCGACATCAATCCGGCGGATGGAACGGTTACGTTCCAAGGCGAAAAGGGGAGCAGGCGGTTTCGGACGGTGTTGCTCGATGCGGCGGCAAGGCGGCATCTGGAGGATTACCTGCAAACGAGAACAGACGGCAATCCGGCGCTGTTTGTTACGAATCGGGCGTATGGAGGAGCACCGAGGCGTATGAACAGGGCGGGCATTGAAAAGATGACGAAGGACATAGGAAAGAAAGCCGGGCTGACGCGTCCGCTGACGGTACACGTATTCCGTCGGACACTGGCGACACGGCTGGCTGATATGGGCTGCCCGATGGAAGTGATACAGGAGATTCTGGGGCACAGAGAGCCAAAGACAACCATGCACTATATACAGCAATCACGAGGGCGACTGATCAGAAAGGCAAGCCAGTATTTCGGAGCGGTCGCCTGACAGGGGAGGGTGAAAGAGAGGCCATGCAGGAAATCAAGGAGCTGTTTAAGCGGGTAAGAAGGGAAAGAAAAGCACTGGAAGAGCTCATGCGGGAGAGAGAGCGGCTGACGGTCACATTGCAGCCGAAAGCCGTTATGCCGAAGCTGATCTGCGTGCAGACGTCGCCGAAGAACACGATGGAGGAGACGGTGCCGGAGATCGTGGAGCAGGACCGGAAGATAGAAGCCGCCAAGGAGAGACTACGCCGGGACACAGAAGCCGCCATGAGGATCATACAGAGGATTACCCGCAAGGAGTATCGGATATTGCTGCAGCAGTACTATCTGGGAGAGGAAAAGACGCTCGCTCGTGTCGGGGAAGAGATCGGCTACAGCCTGCGGCAGACGAAGCGGCTTCACGCGGCGGCGCTGGCTGCAGCACAGCAGATAGTAAAAGATGGCACTTTTTGAAGCAAAGATGGCACCTTTGTCACCCTGTATCTGTGGTAAAGTGTAAAGTAGGAAGAATTGTAAGGGCATAGTGATTTCCTCCATAGGGAGCCGGGCAGAAGTCCGGCTCTTTGTCGTGGGAAGCGCTGCGGATGATGTGGCAGACAGGCAGTGCGCGGGGCAGCGAGCGGAGCGGAGGGACCATATGGGAGCGGGCGGCGCACATGACGGAGCAGGACATTGCCTATGTGCGTAAGTGCATAGCAGATCATAACATTCACGGATTCTATGACTGGGGACCGTGGAAGAAGCTGCGCCGGGAGGTGCTGGAAGCTGACAGGTACGAGTGCCAACAGTGCAAGCGCAGGGGAATCTACAGGCGGGCGACGACAGTCCACCACATCAACTATGTCAAGAAGCATCCGGAACTGGCGCTGGAAAAATATTATGAATGGCAGGGGAAAAAGAAAAGGAATCTGATCTCTCTTTGCCATGAATGCCACGAAGAGGTACACGGGTACCGGAAAAAGAAACGAATCAGTCCGATCACAGAGGAGCGGTGGGATTAGGATCCCCCCGGTCGGAAAAAACGTGATTTTAATCTGCGCGCTGGAGACCGGTGGGAGGCCTCGACAAAAGAGATTTTCCTCGCGCGCGTGGAAAAAATTTTTTAAGGGGGTAAAACGGATGGGAGCAAGAGCGCCTGCGCGCAGTAAAATACAGGCTTCGCTGGAAAGACAGCTCTGGAAGCAGGGAGCGAATATTGAGTGTTTTCAGGATCTGATTTACGACTATATGAAGCTCTATGACGTCAAAAATCTGCTCCAAAAGGATATCAAAACGCGCGGTGTCTCCTACAAAACGATGGGAGCGGGAGGCTATGAGGTCGAGAAGCAGAACCAGTCCGTGAAAGATCTGGTGGCGGTGAATAAGCAGATGCTTCTGATCCTCGAGAAGCTGAGGCTGACGACAGACTCCGTTGAAAATGACGATGATGAGGAGCTTTGATGAATCCGCATATCCAAGAGTGGATTGACATCGTAGAAAAGGAGACATATAGAACCTGTGAAGAGCAGAAGCTGCTGGTGCAGCACGTCAAAAAGTGTTTTGAGACAGAAAATATTTACACCGATGATGAACAGCTGGAGAGGTATCTGGGGATTGTAAAATACTTCCCATTCGAGACGGTTTTCCCGTGGCAGAAGTTTGTGATAGGGCTTCATGACTGCACGTACTGGAAAGACACGGGAATGCCGCGCTGGCCGGATCTGTTCTGTCAGCTGGGAAGAGGGGCAGGAAAGGACGGAACGATCGCATGGGAATCGGCCTGTCTGATGTCGCAGTACAACGGAATCAAAGAGTATGACATTGATATCTGCGCGAACAATGAAGATCAGGCCATGCGCCCGGTACAGGATGTGATAAATGCATTCGAGCAGCCGCAGCATATCAAGAAGATGAAGAGGTTTTTCTACTGGACGAAGGAAAAAGTGCAGTCGCTGAAAACAAAGTCAGTGATGCGCGGCAGGACGAACAGCCCGAAGGGGAAGGACGGACTGCGGTCGGGGATCTGTATTTTTAACGAGATCCATCAGTATGAGGACTATAAGAATATCAACGTGTTTACGACTGGTCTCGGGAAAAAGAAGCACCCGCGCCGGTCATACTATACGACGGACGGCGACGTCAGAGAGGGACCGCTTGACGATCTGAAAGCCGCAGGCGAAGAAATACTGCACGGGGAGCAGGCTGACAACGGTCTGCTCCCGTTTATCTGCAAGCTGGACAGCAAGGAGGAAGTACACGACGAGGCGAACTGGCCGAAAGCGAATCCGTCCCTGCCGTATCTGCCGAACCTGCTTATGGAGATCCGGAAGGAGTATAGAGACTGGGCGCAGCATCCGGAGCGGCTGCCGGCGTTTCTGAGCAAGAGGATGAACATACCGGTATCTGCAGAAGAGACGGCGGTGACCGATTATAAAAATGTGAAAGCAACAAACGTACCAATTGCGCTGAATCTGCACAGCTGGTCCTGCACGATCGGGATCGACTACTCCAAGATCACGGACTTTGCCAGCGTGAACGCGCATTTCAAGGACGGAGATATCCGATACGATGAAAATCAATCGTGGCTGTGCCTGCAATCAAAGGATATCCCGAGGATGAAGATTCCGTGGAGAGAGTGGGGAGAGCAGGGGCTGATTCATCTCGTCGATGATGTGGAGATCCATCCGAAGTACCTGACGGATTATATCAGGGACTTAAAACGGCAGTATGATGTCAAGGTTGTGGCGCTGGATGATTTCCGCTATACGCTGTTGTCGGATGCGCTGCGGGAGATCGGATTTGACTACAAGGCTTATAAAAACGTGAAGCTGGTCAGACCGTCCGATATCATGCAGGTGGTGCCGGTGATTGACCGTTGCTTTGTCAATCATTGGTTCCGCTGGGGAGACAATCCGGTGCTGCGCTGGGCGGTCAACAACACAAAGCTGGTGCGTTTTAACCGGAAAGCAGGAAGCGCGGAGGATGCAGATCTGGGAAACTTCGTCTATGCGAAAATCGAAGCAAAGAGCAGAAAGACGGATCCGTTTATGGCGCTGGTGGCGAGCATGACGGTAGAGGACAGGCTTCCGGCTCCGAGGCCGAACACGCCGAGTATAGGAGTGTTCACATATTGACAGCATACGAACCGGAAAGGAGGGAGAGATGGCGTTCAGCTTCAAAAAATGGTTTTTGAAAAAAATCGGCGCGGATACGGCGCGCGTGGATGCAGCGGACGTGGAAATGGGCGAGTATATCGCGGCGCTGGAGAGCGTCTATCTCCGGGAACTGGCCTTCTGGACGTGTGTCAATAAGATCGCAAACGCAATCAGCAAGTGCGAGTTTCGGACGTATCAGGGGCGGCGAGAGGTACAGAAGGCAGAATACTATCTCTGGAACGTGGAACCGAACAGGAACCAGAACGCGCCGACCTTTTTAACCAAACTGATCGGTCAGCTGTACCGGAACAACGAGGCGCTGGTGATCGAATCGGGCGGCCAGCTCTATGTGGCGGACGATTACCAGAAGCAGGTGTTTGCTCTGTACGATTATCAGTTCACGGGCGTCACGGTGGACGATTTCACATTTTCAAAGACGTTCTACCAGAATGAGGTGCTGTTCTTCCAGCTGAACTCGGTGGATATGAGGCGGCTGACCAACCTGATGAGCGAGGAATATGGGAAGCTGTATCAGTACGCGGCAAAGGCGTATCAGACGTCGCGGGGACACCGCGGCACGCTCCATATCGACGCGATGGCACAGCAGCAGGACAATTTTTCAGACAAGCTGAACGAACTGCTGGGGACGCATTTCAAGAAGTTCTTCAGTTCGGAAAATGCTGTGTTGCCGCTCTTTGACGGGTATACCTACGAAGAACTGAATCAAAAGACGTACAACAACGAATCAACAAGAGATATCAAAGCGCTGGCCGATGATATTTACGACTACACGGCAAGAGCATTTTCCTTCCCGCCGTCGCTGGCAAAGGGCGATGTGCAGGATACGAGCAAGGCGATCGATGAGCTGCTGACGTTCTGTATCGATCCGTTGGCGTTGATCATCCAGACGGAGATCAACCGGAAGAGGTACGGCGTGGCGGAATATGCCAAGGGAAATTATATCCGGATCGATACTACACGGGTGAAGCATATCGATATCTTTGACATTGCGGCGCCGATCGATAAGTTGATCAGCTCCGGCGCATTTACGATCAACGATATCAGGCGTCTGATCCACGAGCCGGAGATCGCGGAGGAGTGGGCGGATCAGCACTTCATCACAAAGAATTACAGCACCATACAGGATCTGCTCGAGAGCCTGAGTAAGGAGGAGCAGGGGGAGCAGGTGACGGATCCGCAGCCGGAAAAGAAGCAGATAGAGAACACAGACACCGGCGGACAGGAACCGCCGGGAGAGGAAGGGGGATAAGATGGGCGAAGTGATTACAAACTGGCGGATAGAGCCGAGGCAGGAGGCAAATAAGACACTCCTGTATATTTACGACGACGTATCTGATTACGGAACATTTGACTGGACGACATGGACCTATAAAGAGTCCGAGACGTCGGCCAAATATTTCCGGGATCAGATGGCGGCGATCCCGGAGGGACAGGAGATCGAACTGCATATCAATTCAAACGGCGGCTCCGTCAAAGAGGGAACGGCAATTTACAACATCCTGCGTCAGAAGGGGAACCACAAAACAGGAATTGTGGACGGCGTCGCGCACAGCGTGGCTTTCCTGATTCTGCAGGCCTGCGATGTGCGGAAGATGTGTCTGGGAACGACGGCGCTGATCCACAATATGTGGATGAGTTGCTACGGAAACGCGGCGCAACTGCGCAAGTACGCGGACGACCTCGACGACATGATGGAGGCAAACCGACAGATCTTTCTGGCACGCGCGACGATCTCGGAAGAGGAACTATCGCAGTTGATGGAGAAGGAGACGTACCTGACGCCGGACAAGGCGCTGGAATATGGCCTGATCGACGAGGTCATGAAAGACATTGTCAATCAGCCGGATCCGAAAGATCTGCTGCAGAAGCTCTCTGATATGCAGCGGCAGCTGAACGCACAGCAGAGCTTTCGAGAGCAGATCGCCGCGATGAAGCAGCAAGAACAGCCACAGGGACAGACCACACCAAAACCGAAGGAACCGGAAGCGGGAAATACACTGATGAATATGTTTAAGGGCATAGCCCGGAAAGGAAAAGAGGAATGAAGAACAAAGATGTACTGATGCAGGAGAGAGGGCAGATCCTTACCCAGATGAACGAAGCGATCCAGAAAGACGATCAGGCGGCGTTCGCGGAAGCGTTTGAGAAGCTGTCCATGAACATTCAGGAGAACATCCTGAACGAAGTACAGCAGCAGGCACAGATGATCGATGCGACGGTGCTGAGCGCGCGCGGCGTGAACCAGCTGACGAGCGATGAGACGAAGTACTATCAGGCGATCATCACGGCCATGAGATCCGACAATCCGAAGCAGGCGCTTTCTGATGTCTCCGTTGTGATGCCGAAAACGGTCATTGACCGCGTGTTTGAGGATCTTGCGCAGACGCACCTGCTTCTGGACGCGATCGATTTCCAGAATGTTTCCGGGCTGATCGAGATGTACATCAACACGGACGAGGTACAGCTGGCGACGTGGGGACCGCTGTGTGATGAGATCAGGAAGGAGTTAAACTCCGGCTTTGCGATGGTGCAGCTGGCGCTCAATAAGCTGTCCGCCTTCCTGCCGGTCTGCAAGGCCATGCTGGATCTGGGGCCGACGTGGTTGGACAGATACGTCAGAGAGATTCTGACCGAAGCGATTTACAACGGTCTCGAAGAGGGTATCATCAACGGCACCGGCAAGAATATGCCCATCGGTATGATGCGGCAGGTAGGCGAGGGCGTTACGGTAACGGACGGCGTGTATCCGGAAAAGACGGCGGAAGCGGTAAAAACATTCGATGCGCCGACCTACGGTGCTCTTCTGGCGCGGTTGGCAAAGACGCCGAAGGGGAAAGCGCGTACTGTGCAGGGTGTCATCCTCGTTGTGAATCCGACCGATTACTTCCAGAAGGTCATGCCGGGGACGACGATCATGACGCCGACCGGCACGTTCGTCAATAACGTGCTGCCGTATCCCACGACGATCATTCAGTCGGCACAGGTGCCGGAGGGCAAGGCGGTTCTGGGGCTGGGCAGGCGCTACTTCATGGGGATCGGCACTGCAAAGTCGGGTAAGATCGAGTATTCCGACGAGTATCATTTCCTTGAGGATGAGCGCGTGTACCTGACGAAGCTCTACGGACACGGACTGCCGATGGATAACAACGCCTTCATGGTACTGGATATCAGCGCGCTGGAGCCTGTGATCTTAAAGGTCAAAACGGTGACAGAGGAGGCCGGAGCACAGGCGGCGACAGCGAAAGCGGGTAAATAATGGATGTGCTTCTGAATGAGGTCAAAAACTATCTGGATATCACATGGGAGCTGACGGAGGAGGAAGCGGCAAAGCTGAGCGGGATGATAAAGCGAGGCAAGGCCGCGATCTCCGGCAGACTCGGGGAGTATTGCGATTTTGATGGAGAGACGCAGGAAAAAACGCTCTTGCTCAATCATGTGATGTACGAGCGGGCGGGGGCGCTGGATGAGTTCTGGTCAAATTACCGGGGCGAAATCCTGTCCCTGCAGATGGCAAAGCGGGTAGAGATCTATGAGAAGAACGGGAAGTAAGTTCGAGACCTTCGGGGACGGCGTCCTGACCGTGTGCGGGGCGGACAAGAGAACCATCGTAAACACGAAGGCGGAGGGGATCCGGTACGGGAACAAGACGATTGGAGAGCGGCGATTCTGGGACGCCAAGGTGGCGGGAACCGTAATCAGTGCGATGGTCTGTATCCTGCCGTATCCGGGCATCGAGCGGGACGATATTGTACTGATCAGAGAGAGGCAGTACAGAATCAGTCAGGTGCAGCATAAGTTCGACGCCGCGCCGCCCTGCTTGTATCTGACGCTGGAGAGCGTACAGCCGCCGCTTCGGGACGAAAGGTGGCAGTGATGGCGAAGAAAACGAGCATCGCCGGTCTGCAGTCGGAAATATCGAAGATGCTGACGCAGTACGCAAAAGAGACGACGGACGAGATCAAGGGCAAAGTAAAAGAGATCGGGCAGCAGGCCGCCAAAGAGCTGCAGGCGTCCTCTCCGAAGAAAAGCGGAAAATATGCGAAAAGCTGGCGGGCGAAGGTAACGGAAGAGACGTCGTCCAATATCAGCGTCACGGTGTACGCGTCGGGGCATGAGTACAGCCTGACGCACCTGCTGGAGTTCGGCCATGCCAAACGGGGAGGCGGACGTGTGGCGGCGATTGAGCATATCGCGCCGCAGGAGAAGCAGGTCATTGAGAAGCTGGAGAAAGCGATAGGGAGCGGGCTATGATGACGCGTGGTCAGATCGAAGAGATCTTAAATAAAACGGGGATCGAGTATCGATATTACCAATTCGATGAAAGGGAGGCTGTGGAGCCTCCCTTTCTCGTGTGGTACCTGCCGGGGAGTGATAACTTCGCGGCGGACGGGCGGGTCTATTACAGCGTAAGCGCCCTGAATCTGGAACTCTATACCGATCAAAAAGACTTTGCAGCGGAAGAAGCCGTGGAGCAGGCGCTGAACGGCGCGGGGATCTACTGGGACAAAACGGAAAGTTATCTGGATGATGAGCAGATGTATGAAGTTCTATATGAAATGGAGGTTTAGAAATGCCGGAAGCAAAGAGCAATAAGGTCAAATTTAATATCAAAAACGCCCACGTCGCTATCCTGACGGAGGGCGAGGACGGGACGATCACATGGGGAACGCCGCACCATGAGCCGGGCGCGGTCTCACTATCTCTCGATGCCAGCGGGGAGACGTCGCCGTTTTATGCGGATGGAATTGTGTATTACAGATCTGCGTCCAATTCCGGATACGAGGGCGATCTGGAAATGGCGCAGTATTCGGATTGGTTCCGTGAGAACGTGCTCAAAGAGGAGAAGGACGCAAAGGGCGTCCTGATTGAGAACTCGAATGTGGAACCGGCGCGTTTTGCGTTTCTGTTTGAGTTTGACGGGGATGTGAAGTCCACGCGCCATGTCCTGTATGACTGCACCGCGACGCGTCCGGCGATCGAGGGATCGACGACAGAGGATACGAAGGATCCGACGACGGAAACGAGCACGATCACCGCCGCGCCGCTGCCGGACGGCACCGTCAAGGCAAAGACGACCGCAGAGACGGATGCGGAGGCATACAACAGCTGGTATCAGGAGGTCTATGTAAAGAGCGAGGCTGCGGGGGCGAGCGCATGAAAAAGACGATTGAAATTGACGGGAAGCCGGTGCAGTTCAAAGCATCGGCTGCGATCCCGCGTATTTACCGGATCAGATTCCGGCGGGACATTTTTGGGGATCTGGGACAAATGAGCCGGGAAATGGAGAAGAGCAAGAAGGGAGACGGGAACATCGACATTTCCAGTCTGGAAATGTTTGAGAATATCGCCTACCTGATGGCCAAGCACGCGGATCCGGAGATCCCGGACAGCGTGGAGGAGTGGCTGGATCAGTTCGAGACGTTCTCGATCTATCAGGTGCTTCCGGAAATCGTCGAACTGTGGCATTTGAACGTAGAGACGCAGGTGGAGGCAAAAAAAAACCTGAGCAAAGCAGCCGGGAATTGACGACGCCGCTCTTTCTCCTTCGGACGGCACAGCTCGGAATCGCGCTGCGGGATCTGGAGCTGATGACGGTGGGGCTGGTGATGGATATGTTTACCGAGAGCCAGAACGACGGCTACAAGTATCCGAAGGTGGCAACGCAGAAAGATTTTGATTCGTTCTAAGGAGAAAGAGCATGGCAAAGGGAATGAAAATCAGAGGCGTTACCATTGAAATCGGCGGAGACACTACCGGTCTTGAAAAAGCGCTGGGGAGCGTCAACAAAGAGATTCAGGGAACGCAGAAACAGCTTAAAGATGTACAGCGGCTGCTGAAACTGGATCCGGCCAATACGGAACTGGTAGCGCAGCAGCAGGAACTGCTGGGGAATGCCATTGCGGAAACCAGAAAGAAGCTGGAGGCACTGGAAAATGCGCAGGAAGAGGTCAAAAAAGCATTTTCCAGTGGAGATATCGGGAAAGAGCAGTACATGGCTTTCCAGCGCGAAGTGGAGGCGACGCGCGCGGCCTTAAAGGGATATGAATCGGAGCTGGAAGAGACAAAGAGCGAGCAGGATCGGCTGGCCGCCAATACAGAACGGCTCAAAAAGTTGTTTAACGCTCTGGATGCCGACGTGGATGATTACGCGGAGGTGCTGGGCGGTAACCTTGTCAGAGCGATCAAAAACGGAACGGCGTCATCGGATCAGCTGAAAACGGCGATCGAGAAAGTCGGGAAATCTGCAACCGGAGGAAAAGCGGATATTAAGCAGCTGACGGATGCGCTTGATACGGTGGACGACGGGCAGGCGGTAGGAAATCTCATCTCGGAGATTGGACGCGTGGGAGACGCGGCAAAAGACAGCGCGGACGATATCGCCGAAATGGCCGAGGTTACGAAGGGAGCGGCTCTGATGCAGGCCGCCGATCAGTTGTCCGCTGTGGGAGATAAGATCAAGGGGATAGGGGACAGCGCGGTATCTGTTTTTACGGAAACAGAGAATGCGTCAAAGAAAGTAAGTTCCTATTTCGGAGAAACCGGAGAAGCTGCAAAAGAGAGTGCGGCGCAGATCAAAGAAATCTATGAGAGCGGTGTGGGCGAAAGCATGGATGCCGTCTCAGAAGGTGTGATCGCGGTAAGAAAGCACTTAGAAGATTTAAGTGACACAGATCTGACCAATATCACACAGCAGGCGATGACGCTGGATGAGCTGTACGGGATCGACATGAATGAGACGCTTCGCGGAGCAAATGCTCTGATGAAGCAGTATGGCATGACAGCGCAGCAGGCGATGGATTACATCGTCAAGGGAACGCAGAATGGTCTGGATAAGACGAATGAGCTCGGAGACAATCTGAGCGAGTATGCGGGCAAATTTGCGCAGGCGGGATATTCTGTGACGGAATATTTCCAGCTGCTTGACAACGGACTGCAGGGCGGAGCCTACAATCTGGATAAGGTCAACGATGCGATCAACGAGGTTACGACGCGTCTGGCGGACGGAACAATCGGAGAGAGCATTGATCAGTATTCAGATAAGACTGGGGAACTATTTAAGCAGTGGCAAAACGGAGAAGCGACGCAAAAGCAGGTCATTGATTCGATTGTGTCTGATATTGCAGGGTGTACGAGTGAGCAGCAGGCTCTGAACATGGCAGCGCAGGCATTCGGTACGATGGCAGAGGATGGAAACCTAAAGTTCATCACCTCTTTGACGTCCGTGGGAGACACCTATGACAAGGTAACAGGAGCAGCACAGAATCTGTTCGATGATACATCGACCGGACAGCAGGCAATGACGAGCGCAACCAGAAAGCTGAACGATGCGCTGGAACCGCTCGGAGAAACGCTTGTAAAACTGGCAACAGAGATATTGCCGCCGGTCACTTCGATCATTGCAGCGATCAGCGGATGGTTTTCTTCTTTGCCGGGACCGGTGAAAAACTTCACGGTGATTCTGGGGGTACTGCTGGCGGCTTTTACGGCGCTTACTCCGGTCATAGCGGCGCTGGCACTGGCGTTTGGGACGCTGAATGTGGCTATTTTGCCGATTGTGGGAATCATTGCAGGAATTGCGGCGGCGGTCGTTGTCGCGGCGGCAGTGATTAAATCAATGGGAACTGCATTTGGTGAGTTCTACAACACAAACGATGAGTTCCGCAGTAAAGCGGACGCGATCTGGAGCCAGATACAGGCGATCATATCGGCAGCCGCGGGGAAAATCAGCCAGATCATAGAGACGCTGGCCGCGGCGGGAGCGGCGTTCTGGAATGCGTTCGGCGATGATATTATCGCGGTGGCAAAGAGTGCGTTTGGGTTTGTGCAGACCTATATTCAGACGGTTATGACGGTGATACAGGACATCCTGAGCGTGGTTCTGGCCGTGATAAATGGAGACTGGGCGGGGGCATGGGAAGCCATGAAAACGCTGGTCGTGGACATCTTTCTGGGACTGCAGGCGCTTTTTACAGCGTCGATGGAGATCTTAAAAAACATCCTGCAGCTGGGGCTGAACGTCCTGATCGCATTGTGGGAGGCGCTGAAAACGGCGGTCATCGATATTGCGCTGAAAATCAGAGACGCGGTGGTGGAGAGATTCAACGCGATGAAGGAAAAAGCGGTGGAGATCTTCGTGAATTTACGAGACGCCGTGGAAGAAAAGGTGGCCGCGGTAAAAACGGCCATTGTGGACGGAATCACTCAGGCGGTGGACTGGATCAAGGGCCTTCCGGGGCAGGCGCTCCAGTGGGGCAAGGATTTCATCAACGGATTTGTGGATGGGATCAAAGCGACGATCGGGAAGGTGACGGATGCGGTCAAAGGCGTTGCGGATGCGGTCTCGCAGTTCCTGCACTTCTCCCGTCCTGACAAGGGGCCGCTGCGTTATTACGAGACGTGGATGCCGGATATGATGGAAGGATTGTCCAAAGGAATCCGGGAGAACATGGGGAAGGTTACGGGGCAGATCGAAGTACTGGCCGGTAAAATGCAGATCAGTCCGCAGAAAGAGCAGAAAGGAACGAATCTCTCCGGCGTCGAGACGATGCTGCGGGCGATCATGCAGGAAATGGGCGGGATCGGCAACGCACAGATCGTTCTGGATGACGGAACGCTTGTGGGGCGGATGCTGCCGCAGATAGACAGGCGGATGAGACAGTCCGAAGCGTATTACCTGCGAGGGGGTACGGTATGACATTTTACAGCGCACAAATAAATGGAATCCATATGCTGCGGACGTACCGGATGGCGCTGGCACAGATGCACTGTGTGCAGCCGCCGGAGCCGAAAAGCAATACGGTAGATCTGCCGGGGGCAGACGGCAGTCTGGATCTGTCAGAGGTGCCGGTCGGTTATCCTGTGTACCAGAACAGAGAGATCACCATGCAGTTCGGCACCGGGCGCGCGAAGGACGAATGGCCGAAGTTCTACAGCGAGATACAGAAGCAGTTCCACGGGAAAATCGTCAAGGTGATCTTTGACGATGATGAGAACTACTACTACACCGGGCGTGCAGCGGTGTCTGATTATGAAAGATCGCGGACGCTGGGAACGCTGACGATCACAGTAGACGCCGAGCCGTACAAGTACGAGCACGACGACGGGACAGGGGACTGGCTTTGGGATCCGTTTTCCTTTGTGGACGGCATCATCCGGGAGTATTCGGATATTGTGATTTCCGGAACCGGGAACATTACGGTCATAGGAGGAGATAAACATTCCATTCCGGAGATCATCGCATCGACGCCTATGACATTGACCTGTGAGGGGAAATCGTTCGATCTTGCGGCGGGACACACGAAGCTGTATGAGCTGCCGCTGGGAGAAGGCGAGCATATCCTGAAGTTTACAGGGAGCGGGACGGTGTCCGTCAGATACAGAGGAGGGATCCTGTAATGTATGCGATCAAGGTTTTAACGGATGGGGCAACCTATCCGTTATTTTTATCCGGCGTCGCAGATCTGCCGCTGCTGGAGCCGGTGCTGACGCTGGAAATGGGAATGCAGGGGAGCCTGACGTTCCGGGTGCCGCGCACGCACCCGTACCGGGATAAAATCCGGATCCTATCGTCAGAATTTTATGTCTACCAGAACGAGGAGGAGATTTTCCGGGGGCGTTACATCGGCAGGGAGGAGGATTTTTATCTGACTGGCGCAGTGACCTGCGAGGGGGATCTGGCGTATCTGATTGACAGTCAGCAGCCGCCCTATGAGCATCAGGGGAGCATCGTGGAGTTTCTGGACGCAAGGCTCTCACGCCACAACAGCGGCGTGGAAGCAAGAAAGCGTTTTAAGCGTGGCACGGTAAACGTCACAGATAACAACAACTATATCAACAGGAGCAATACAGACTATTCGGACACGCTCACCTGCCTGCGGGATAAGCTGGTGAGCACGCACGGCGGGTATCTGAGGACGCGCCATGCAGGAGCGGACGGGTATCTCGATTATGTGTACGACTATGGCGGAATTAACGAGCAAAAGATCCGCTTCGGTCAGAATATGCTGGATATTACGAGGTATCTGGACAGCCAGACGATCATCACGGCGCTGATCCCACGCGGCGCGCAGGTCGAATATGAAGATGAACTCGGGGAGACACAGACGCGGATCGTCGATATCAGGGAGGTAAACGGCGGGAGCGACTACATTTACGATCAGGAGGCGGTGGAGCGGTATGGTTGGATCTACGGCGTGCAGCAGTGGGAGGATGTGACGCTGCCGGAAAATCTGCTTGCAAAGGCGAAGGCATATCTGAGCGAGGCGGTCAGCCTGCCCGCGACGATGGAACTGCAGGCGGTGGATCTGGCAATGATCGATGTGGACGCCGAGCGGTTACAGCTTGGGTACTGGACGGAAGTGATTTCCGGCCCGCATGAGATCACGGGGCACTATCTGCTCACAAAAAAGGTCATGCATCTGGACAATCCGGGAAAGGATACGGTGACGCTTGGCGGAACCGTGGCGTCCTTTTCTTCGTCCGCTGCGAAGGGGAAGCTGGATATCTCCCGCAGGGTGGAGCAGACGGCTGCGGCAGCCACCGAGGAGATGAATCGGAAGATAGAGAATGCGACGACGCTGATCACGGGAGGTTTCGGCGGATATGTGGTGCTCGATAATATCGATCCGGTCACCGGAAAGAAAATGCACCCGTGGCGGATCCTGATCATGAACGCGCCGGATAAGGCCACCGCGCAGAATGTGATCCAGATCAACCAGAACGGAATCGGATTCTCGACAACGGGAATCAATGGACCATACCGGAACGCATGGACGATTGACGGAAATCTCGTGGCGGACTTTGTGACGACCGGCTCCATGTTGGCGGATCGAATACGGGGCGGGACGCTGGAGGTGGGCGGGACCGGCCTTGCCAAGGATGGCGTGATCACGTTGAAATCAGCTACAGGCGAGATTTTGGCGATTATGGACAAAAATGGTCTGGATATCCGAAAAGGAAGCATCATCGGAACCACGATACAGCTGGGAGGCCGGGGAAACGTATCCGGAAGCATGACGGTAAACGCGGCAGATGGATCAGTGATCTGCCGGATCAACGCCGACGGTCTGTATGCCATCGCCGGGGAGATCGGCGGCTGGCGGATCGGTGCGGATTACCTTGAAACGGATCAGGGGATCATTCGGAGTTTTGAAAACGGCAATGAGAACAACCGCGCGACGATGAACAATGCATCTTTCAAGGTGTGGGTAAACGGAGGGGAACGCTGCTATGTAGGGCGCGGAGGATATAACGGGCGCGGGAGCGCGAACAATGGACTGATCTTCGTCGGCGGCGAGCGTGGCGTGGAGCTGGACGGATCGAACGGAAAGGTCAACGCCATGGGAGATATCCAGTCCGGAGGCAATATGAGCGCAAACGGCAGCTTTGAGTGCGGTGGTGCACTGACGGCGCGTGGAAATACTTCATTTCCGGGCGGGAGGCACGAGTTCGGCGGGGATATCTTCGTCGGCGGGAACGTGTGGTGTAACAATCTGGCATCGCAGGATGCGCTGGAGGCATTGGCGGGGCGCGTTTCGGCGCTGGAGCAGGCAGGAGGCTGACCATGGCAGATATTAGTAAAGAAATAGAGAATTTCCGAAGTGCAAGATATGGGCGAGAGGTGCGGGGCAGCATGATATCCCTCGCGGAAAAGCTGAATCAGGAAGTGGAAGCCGGAGGGGATAAGATCGATGAACAGGTTGAGATCATCCTGCAGACGAAAGAACAGTCGGATGCGGCGGTGGAGACAGCTAAGACCGCAGTGCAGAGGGCGAACGAGAGTATCGACCATGCGGATCAGATTCTGACGCAGGCTACGGAGCAGGCGGATCGGGCAAGAGATGAGGCGGATGCGTCCGAGGGGAGCGCGACGCTCTCTCGCAGCTGGGCGATCGGTGCGACAGGTACACGGGATGGCGAGAATACAAACAACTCCATGTACTTCGCGGGGCGATCGCAGGCGCAGGCAGACCGCGCACAGCAGGAGGCGGATCGCGCGTCCCAGTATTCACAGATTGTAGCGCCGGGATTTTATTTTGAGCCGGAGACGGCAATGTTGTATATGAAAGCGGGAGCGGGCGTTGATTTTACGATTGCAGATGCGACGCTGTACTGGAAGGTGGTGGCGTAATGATCGAGGCAGTATTCGGGACAAGTAAAAGCGTCACCGTGTACGGTGTGACGCAGTGGGACTATGGACAGGAAATCCATGCAGAGAGCGCGGAGATAGAGATTCCGGACGGGACGGAAGCACAGTTCTATCAGGGGAATCTTTCACATCTGGAATATATGCAGGCCGGGACGTGCAGGATACCGGATCAGATGCTTCAGCATGGATGTGATATCACCATGTATATCTATGTCAGAGCGCCGGCAAGTGCGGAAACAATCCTGTCAGCGAAGATCAGAGTGGAAAAGAGGCCGCGACCGGAAAATTATGTGCTGCCAGCTTACGAGGAATACAAACGGCTGATGCCGGACGGCGGGCAGGAAGGACAGGTGCTGGCAAAGCGATCCGATGCGCCGTATGACACAGAGTGGAGGGACGGTGCAGGGATTGAGGCTCTGACAGAGGAAGAGGTTGATGAGATATGTCAATAAAAAATAAAACATAAAGGAGAGCAGAAGAATGAAGTATGTAAACGAACAGAACGCAGCAAGGATTTGGAACAACGCAAAGAACAAGTTTGCCGGGAAAGATACGGTCGTCTACAAGAATCAGACGCCGTCCACGGCAGAAGTGGGAGGAATCCCGAAGGGGTACGTGCCTCCTGCAGAAGGAATTGACGCGTCGGATCTGCTGGACAAGCTGCTGCACGCGTATGTCGCACCGGTGGTATCGGCGTCGGCATCACCGACGAACGGCGGGACGTTCGAGATTGGGACGACGCAGAGCGTGACGGCGGTCGTGGTTAATATTACGCTTGGATCCACGGCAATCAGTAAGATCGAAGTATTCGACGGATCGACGCTGATCGGGAGTATGACATCCGGAATCAAGGCGGGAGCGAACACAATTACGCTTTCTTCGCCGCTGAGCGTAACGGCAAATAAGCAGTTATCTGTCACAGTGACGGATGGAGATAACAAGACCGTAACCGCAAAGACGGGAGCGTTTACCTTTGTCAGTCCTTATTACTGGGGCGTGATCGGGGAGACGGCAACACCGACGGAAGCGCTGATCAAGGCAGCGACAAAGGTCGTACAGACCAAAGGCAACAAGTCGTTCAATTATACGGCAGCCGGACAGAAGATGCTCTTTGCCTATCCGAAATCTTACGGCGTACTCTCGAAGATTCTGGACGCAAATTCCTTTGACGTAACAGGTACGTTTGAGCGCACGGAAGTGACGGTAGACGGTGTTGCTTACTATGCATACAGCAATGCGGCGTCTACGGTAACGTCGTTTAAGATGACCTTCAATTACTAAAAGCAGAAAGAGAGGATAAAAGTATGAGTTTTGCAGATAAGAAGGGTATCACAGTCGCCAGCGGTTTCAAGTTGCAGGCAAAGGCACTGCTCGATGCGAGGCAGCAGGTAGATACGATCGCAGAGCGCGATGAACTGGTTACGATCGGGGCGGCAACGGAAGGTTTGATCGTATATGTGAAAGCAAATCATACCGCTTATGTGTACAACGGAACGGGGTGGGATTCTTTCTCTACCGGGGATGTGTCGATCACGGTGGATTCGGTGCTGTCGGAAACGAGTACGAATCCGCTGCAGAACAAGACTGTTACGGCTGAACTCGGGAAGAAGCTGAATGCATCAGTAAAGGGTGCAGCAGGCGGTGTTGCGGAACTGGGAGCGGATGGAAAGGTTCCGGCGTCGCAGTTGCCCAGTTATGTGGATGACGTTGTGGAAGGGTATCTCTCCGGAGGGAAATTTTACGTGGAGGCAGCCCACACGACGGAGATCACCGGAGAGTCCGGAAAGATCTATGTGGATCTGACGAGCAGCAAGACGTATCGCTGGTCCGGAAGCGCGTATGTGGTCATTTCAGACACGATCGCTCTGGGAGAGACGGCACAGACGGCGTACAGAGGAGACCGTGGCAAAATTGCCTATGATCACAGTCAGAGTGCGCACGCACCGGCAAACGCGGAAGCGAACGTACAGAGCGACTGGTCTGTGACGGACGAAGCGTCGGATGCATTCATTAAAAACAAACCGACGAGTATGCGAGCAAACGGCGGAAATGCGGATACCGTAGGAGGACATACGGTAGGCGTCAATGTTCCGGCCAACGCGGCGTTTACGGATACGACCTACGATCCGTTTGACGGCAGCGCAGATGGGCTCGTGCCTGCACCAGCGGGAGGTGTGAGCGGTATCCTTGCCAGTGACGGAACATGGGCGCAGGCGCTCACGGATGCCGAGATTGACGCAATCTGTGTATAAGGATGCTGCGGTAGCCGCAGGATAAGGAGGCCGCATGAATAAGTGGATGAACGATGCGGGACTATCCAGACTGTGGAGCAAGGTCAAAACCTATGTGGCGGACAATACATACCCAAAGGAAGCGCCGCCGGATCTGTATTTTGATGCAGAGACGGCGACGCTCTACATCGGGAAAACGCCGGTGGGCTATGATTTTGCAATAGACGGAGCAGTCCTGTACTACAAAGAAAGGAGCGCATAATGGCAGCACCGGAAGGATATACAGCGCTGGGGAGGATCGGCTTTGTCGATCGGGGAACTTATAGCGCGAGTGCGACGTACCAGAAAGGGGACGTTGCATTTTATCAGGGCAGCACATGGCTTTGCCTTGTGGAGGGAACAAAAGGAGTGACGCCCGCAGCGGGCGCAAACTGGAAATACTTTGCGCGGGGATTTAATGCGGAGACGGCGACAGAATTGGATATCGTCGATAAATCGGGCATACTGGGGACGGCGGGTGCAACAGTAGATACGCAGGCGCTGATCGACGCGGTGGTGACGCGGGTTCTGGCAAAACTGGACGCCTCCAAAGTGATCGCGAACCTGACGACGACCGTTGCAGGATCCGCGCTCGATGCGACGATGGGGAAACAGCTGGCGGATAAAGACTCGGAGCAGGCGACGGCGATTGCGGAGATAAATTCTAGCTTGGTCGGAAAAATCAACTGGGCTATAGACAGGGATGCGAACTATGCATGGATCGGAGAAGGTGCCGTTTCAGGAAAATTTTATGTGGTATTCGCCAAAAATCGAATAACAGTCAATTTCCCGAACGGAGAATCCTACACAGTGAATACTACTTCCTCATAGATTAAACACTTTTCCATTCGTTCCATGATCCAGCATTGAACCCGCGCCACACAGGTGCTACTTCAAATGAAAATGCAATCTGAGCGGCATAATTGCTATCTAATTTATATGTAAGGATACATCCGATTCCAGAAGGAGCATTCGCGGTACCGCTTTTGGCATATCGTCTTGCGTATAGGTGATTTGTTTCCATGCTGCTCAAATCATTGCAGTCAGGCCATACACTGCCGCCGATCAGTGACCGGTTCAAGCTAGAATTTAACGAAGAAACAACAGGTGAATCAGGAGCCGAAAGGCTCCATTTTTATACCCGGAAATCCGGGAGAAAGAGAGGAAATAATGAGTAAATTAGTACTGAAAAACGGAACAGAAATCACTCTGAAAAACGGGGCGGCGCTGGGAGCGATGGCGGCGCATTATGCCGATCGTGCGGCAATGCTTGCAGACTGGGAGCAGCTGACGGCGGACAATTTATCAAGCGTTCAGATCACAGACGAGGGTGTGGTGACGGGAAATTATACAGACCTCGTACTGGCGTCGGAGACGTCCACGGTGAACGCGGATGAAACTGTGGACACCGTGTGGGCGATCCGGGAGAAAACGGATATTGAGAAGCTGCAGGAAAGCCAGGCAAGACAGGACACGGCCATTGACAATTTAGTCGCGGCACAGCTGATGTAAGCGGAAAGGAGAGGATTATGTATAGCTGGTTATTGAGATTGCAGGAGCAGGGACGTTTGACAACCGACATGATCGACAAGGCGGTCACATTGGGATGGATCAGCAAAGCGGAGGCTTCTGCTTTAAAAAAGCTGATTAAGTAAGGCGGCGGGCGATGGTAGAGTGGATCAAGCAGTATTGGCTCGAAGCACTGTTTACTGGAGCGATAGGGCTGCTCGGATGGTGGTGTAAAAGACTGGCAAAAGCTATAAAGCAAAAACGAGCAGAAGAGGATGCGGTCAAAGATGGCGTTCTGGCTATACTGCATGACCGCCTCTACACGCTCGCGAATGAGTATATTCTTGCCGGGCAGATAACGCTGATGCAGCTTAAAAATCTCGAGTATATCTATAAAAGCTACAGCGCACTCGGAGGAAACGGAACGGGGACGGAACTGTGGGAGAGGTGCAAGGATCTTCCAATAGCGAAGGAGGCGGCAAAGTGAAAAAAATTGACTGGGCAAGGAAACTGACAAGCCGGAAATTCTGGGCGGCGGTCGTAGGATGCGTGACGCCGATTATGATTGCGGCGGGAGCAGGGGACAATCAGGTCACGCAGGTGACGGCGATCATCATGGGGAGCGCTACGCTGATCGCGTACATTATCGGGGAGGGAATGGTGGATGCGTCCAATACGCAGATGTCAGAACTGCCGGAAAAGGAGAAGGAATGAACGGGATTGACATATCCAGCTATCAGAAGGGGATAGATCTATCGGTAGTCCCCTGCGATTTTGTGATCATAAAAGCGACGCAGGGAATATCTTACCGGAATCCGGATTATAACAGGGCGATTGAACAGGCACGGAAGGCCGGAAAGCTGATCGGCGTATATCACTACGCTACAGGAGCGGGCGCAGAAGAGGAAGTGGAACATTTTCTGACGGCGGTGCAGGATGTCATCGGGGAAGCGCTCCTTTGCCTTGACTGGGAGACAGGGGAGGATCCGGCGAGCCGCAATACAGCCTTTGGAGATCCGGGATACGCGAAGCATATGCTCGATCTGATAGCGGAACGCACCGGAGCGACGCCGGTCATCTACATGAGCAAGAGCGTATGCAGAAAGTACGGATGGCCGCAGACGGCAGCAAAATACCCGCTCTGGATGGCACAGTATGCCAATATGGCAGAAACCGGCTATCAGACGCATCCGTGGACGGATGCGCAGGGCTGCGGAGGATGGAGCGATCCGATCATCCATCAATACAGTTCGCGAGGATGCCTGCCGGGGTGGGACGGGGCGCTGGATCTTAATCTGGCGTATATTACATCAGAGCAGTGGCGTGCCTTGGCGGGCGCAGCGACAGAAGGAACAGGCGGAGACGATACATCTGAGGGGGAGCCTGCGGAATGGTATCAGGTTGGCGGTTATACGTTGCGGGACCTTCGATACGGAGACAGCGGAGAGGACGTGAGGTTCGCGCAGCAGCTTCTTTCGGCGGCGGGGTATGACGCAGGTGCCGCAGATGGTATCTACGGCGCGAAAACGGAAGCGGCGTTGGAAAAATTCCAGTCAGATCACAATTTGATAGTGCTGGATCGCAATACATGGGAACAGTTGATATGAAAGTGGAGGAGCTCGACAGATTTCTGTCGAGCTCCATAAAGGAGGTGCAATATCAAAATGAGTAAAAAGAAGAAAATGAAAAAGCCTATCAAGTGGCGGGATTTGGCGATCGACGCACTGATAGACTTAATCGTAGGAATAATACTTGCAATTGTAAGTCAATTTATAGGATAAGAAACTCCTCTTTTAAATAAACTATAACACAGTTTGAAAAGAGGGTAAAGAAGATGCTTATTGATCTGGGAATATTTTTTATTGTAGTAGGAAGTGTAAAATTAACTATAAGCATATTGCTAAGACTGTTTAAAGTTAAAATATAGGATGGTTGTATGGCCCGGTGGGAAACTGTCGGGCTTTTTTGCATGGAAAACTCTATTATGTATAACGCACAATAAAAAAAGATTAAAAAAATAATCAAAAAGTGGTTTACAAAAATAATTAAAAGTGATAAAGTAATATGCGGAAGAAAGGAGTGCACCATGCTAACTGAATTTGGAAAGTTCTGCAGGAAAATGAGGATAGACCGAGGAGAGCTTCTTTATGACATGGCGAACAAGCTAGGTGTTTCTTCGGCATTCTTGTCGCGCGTGGAAACAGGGCGCGCAAAACCTCCAATTGAATGGGGGAGAGATATACCAAGGCTGTATGAGTTATCTGAAGAAGAAAGCGAAAAACTTGAGGAAATTATAGAGACAGATAGGCTGAAATTGCCGATTAAAACATCAGGATATACGGTAGGAGATCAGGAACTCATACTTTCTTTTGCGAGAAAGTTAAGTAGTATGAGTGAGGCGGAAAAAGAAGCATTACGAGAACAGTTAAAAGTGAGGAAGTGAGTATGGAAGGTGCTGCTGTTTCACCAATGTCTCGGCAGGAGATTCGTGCGAGAGTAAGAGAATTTAGGGAAACGGTTGGTTGCAAAAACAAATTGTATTTTCCGATTGTAAATGTAATAGAAGAGCAGTTGCCGTTGTTTGGTTTCGAGATGGAAATTGAGGACGACAGCAGTATGGGTGATGCGTATGCGATCACGGATATGGAAAGTAGAACTATAAGGATTCGTGAATCTACATATGTTGGGGCAATACAGGGAAATGCGAGGGATCGTTTTACGCTATGTCACGAAGTAGGGCATTGCTTATTACATACACCGGATCGCGTTATTTTTGCAAGAGGAAGTGTTCCGCTCTATATGAGAGCAGAATGGCAGGCAAATACATTTGCAGGAGAATTGATGGCACCGCCTGATCTTGTAAGGGGAATGGATGCGGAAAGAATCGCAGAAAAGTGTGGAATGTCAAGACAGGCCGCAAAGATTCAGTGGAGTGAATATAGAAAAAGATACTGATGATGTATCAGGTGAGAACCTTTTACATAAAAAAACCAAGCGCATAAGACGCTTGGCTGCCTGCCGAAAGATTTCTGTGATTCAGCTGGCGAAAATGTAACCTGAACAATTGCATTTTAGCATCACAGAACTCCTTTTTGCAAGCAGAATTTGCGAAAGGAGGGGTGATATGGTAACAGTTCAGCCATCAAAAAAGGACATGGGCACAGCACCGGTTAGAAA
>JAUNGV010000121.1 GCA_030524225.1 Eubacteriales bacterium | reverse complement strand
CTCACGGAGGTGTGAATCGCGGAAGTGTGAATGACAGAAATGCGAATCGCAGAGGTGTGTTTCACAGAAAGAAAGGGACGGAATCCGGGCGGGAGCCGTCCCTTTTTAAAAAAACTTTTTCATGGGAAATTGTGTGACCTGAATTTGTTTTATCAAACGTAAATCAAAGCAAATGTGCCGATAGAATTCGAAGGCGGTTTTGCTGTAATTTGGTGGCAAAGTTGAAGGATTACGGGAAAATTATGGGGGATTTATGCGAAGGAACCGGATGCACAGAACGGGCAGATAACAGTAAAGAACGACAAATAAGGGCAAAGAACGGGAGGCGCAGAACTATAAAAAATTTATTTACAAATGGAGAAAGGCATGGTAGAATTATCTTTGTTCGGAAGAAGTTTCACCTCATAAGCAGATGTAGTTCATCGGTAGAATGCTAGCTTCCCAAGCTGGAGAGACGGGTTCGACTCCCGCCATCTGCTCTGTTAAAACCCGGAGATCCTGAGGGAAAGGATTTCCGGGTTTTCTTAAGTCAACAGGAGAACGGGACAGAGACATTTAAAAGGGAGGT
Organism: Eubacteriales bacterium; assembly: GCA_030524225.1. Classification (GTDB taxonomy): domain Bacteria; phylum Bacillota; class Clostridia; order Lachnospirales; family Lachnospiraceae; genus CAG-791. The sequence goes on along the minus strand of JAUNGV010000121.1, from coordinate 2,506 downwards.
CATGGAGATGACATTTGTATATCCTGCGGTATTTACGCCGCATGCGGACGGAAAAGGATTTCACGCGGAGTTTCCGGATCTGGAGTGCTGCGTGGCGGACGGGGCGGATCTGGACGACGCGATAGACGCGGCGCAGGAGGCGGCCTATAACTGGATCCAGCTGGAACTGGACGAGGGAGGAGATCTTCCGCCGCAGACGCCGCCGGAGGATATGCAGCTGCCGGAGGACGGATTCGTCCGCAATATCATGGTCAGAGTGAAGCTGCTGCCGGATAACGATTGAGACCGGAAAACCAGAAATCCTGAAAAGTCGAATTGAAATATTCGCTGGGACGTACTATAATATCATTGTCAGTAATTTTCGAAGTTTTTCTGTCATAAAATTCAAATCATTTTCTGCTGTCTGCTGCTCAGGTGGGGCGGTGGCACAGGTTTTTCTTCCATTCGAAGTTAATTTCCATACCAATAAAGGATTTTTTGATTGAAGAGCGTTCTGTACAGAATTTTATCCGGCGGTTATGCGAACGGCAGAGGCGGGAGTCTGCCCTGCCGTAAGCGTTCTGCGCGGATCGAAGTGATTCACGGTAATAACGAGGAGAGAGCATATGACGAAAGAGCGGTATGAATCGCTGGCGCTGGCGGATTTAAAAGCCATTGCCAAAAACAGAGGGATGAAAGGAACGTCCACATTGAAAAAAGCGGAACTGATCGAGGCGATGATCCAGCAGGATGAAAAAGAGGCGAAAGAAGCCAGAGAACAGAGGCAGGCCGTGTATTACGGAACGCAGACGGTTCAGCGCAGGTCGCCGGTCGGAAGAGGGCCGGTGCGGCCGGATACGCCGATCCTGCACAAGGACGAGATCGTCAGCGAGCTGGACAGCGGGCAGCTGGCGAACGGAATTCTGGAGGTGATGCCGGATGGATACGGCTTCATCCGCTGCGCCAACTATATGCCGGGCGATAACGATATTTACGTCGCACCCAGCCAGATCCGCCGTTTCAATCTCAAGACCGGCGATATTCTGGTGGGAAACATCCGTGTCAAGACGCAGAGCGAGAAGTTCGGCGCGCTTCTGTTTGTCAAATCGATCAACGGATTTCCCCCGGAGGAGGCGACGAAACGGTTTAATTTTGAGGATATGACGCCGATTTTCCCGGAGGAAAGGATTCGTCTGGAGAGATCGAACGGCAATATCGCGATGCGCATTATGGATCTGATGTGCCCGGTCGGCAAGGGACAGCGCGGCATGATCGTCTCCCCGCCGAAGGCCGGTAAAACAACGCTGCTGAAGCAGGTGGCCAAGTCGATCTCGCTGAATTCTCCGGAGATCCATCTGATTATTCTCCTGATTGACGAGCGCCCGGAGGAAGTGACGGATATTAAAGAGGCGATTGGAGGGCCGAATGTCGAGGTGATTTATTCGACCTTTGACGAGCTGCCGGAGCACCACAAGAGAGTGTCCGAGATGGTGATTGAGCGGGCCAAGCGTCTTGTGGAGCACAAGAAAGACGTGATTATTCTGCTTGACAGCATTACGAGGCTGACGAGAGCGTATAATCTGACGGAGCCGTCAAGCGGACGTACGCTGTCGGGCGGTCTGGATCCGGCGGCGCTCCATATGCCGAAGCGTTTCTTTGGTGCAGCCCGCAATATGAGAGAGGGCGGAAGTCTGACGATTCTGGCGACTGCGCTGATCGATACCGGCTCCAAGATGGACGATGTGGTGTACGAGGAGTTCAAGGGAACCGGCAATATGGAAATGGTGCTCGACCGGAGACTTTCGGAGCGCCGTATTTTCCCTGCGATCGATATACAGCGTTCCGGGACGAGACGCGATGATCTGCTGCTGACGCCGGACGAGCTGGAGAGTATCAACACCATCCGCAAGGCCTTTAACGGAATGAAGGCGGAGGAAGCGGTTGACACAGTGCTCGATCTCTTCGCCCAGAGCCACACCAACGGTGAATTTGTCACCAGGATCAGGAAGATTAACTGGACGATGTGACGTAACAGTTCAGCCAGCCGGATGTAGGAGAGGCAGAGCGCGTCATGTCAGTTCAAGGAAAGCCGGCAGTGCAGGGAAAAAGCCTGCGGCCGGCTTTTTAAATGTCACAACGCAAATTGGAGATTTGCGTCACCCCGTCGCGAGGAATGTTCCGGAATGAAGGAGAAAGATAATGAAAAAAGGTGATGTGATACAGGGAAGAATCGAGCAGCTGAATTTCCCGAATAAGGGCGTCATGCGCACGCCGGAGGGAAGCTGTGTCGTCAAGAATACGCTGCCGGGACAGCTGGTGTCGGTGCGGGTGACCAAGCGCCGTCAGGGCAGAGCAGAGGGGCGTCTGCTGGAGGTGCTGGAGCCTGCGCCGGACGAAATCGTTCCTCCCTGCGCGCAGTTCGGGATCTGCGGCGGGTGCGCCTATCTGAACCTGCCATATGAAAAGACGCTGGAACTCAAAGAAATACAGGTGCGCAGATTGCTGGAGCAGGCGCTGGTGAATGCGC
>JAUNGV010000039.1:4165-26592 GCA_030524225.1 Eubacteriales bacterium | reverse complement strand
GGTGTGAAAAATAAGCTATCAAGCTTATTTTTCACACTAATCTCCATTCCGGAGCAATCACAAAACCTCGCTCCGGTGTATTCTGCCTATTCCATGGATGCAAATGGTACAAAAATCCCATTGATGCCGATTATGTAAAAAAGGAGTGCCCAAAACTGTTGGTTGCACTCCTTTATGCAGAATTCATTATTAATTTTTATTATGTTATACTCTACAGTGATAAGTTTGTCAATAAAAAATCAATATTTTTGAGCCAGAATTTACATGACTTTTCATTCTATATCAGTCTCTATGCAGAAAACAGGGAAGACAAAAATAAGGGATAGGTTTTTCTAATCAGCATAATGATTACGACAGGATGCCAGTATAATCGCCCCGTTCTTTTCACAATAGACAATACGATGCGCTTCATCGATGCGCCTGCTCCAATAACCGCTCAAATTTCCCTTTAAGGGTTCCGGCTTGCCTATCCCCTCAAAAGGACTTCTCATAATATCCTTGATCAATGTGTTTATTCTCTTTAAAGTTTTCTTATCCTGTGCCTGCCAATAGATGTAATCCTCCCATGCACTCTCTTCCCATAATATCCGCATTCGTCTACTCCGCCTCTATCAAATCATGCTCGACAAGTTTTGCTGTTCCCGCATTTATATCGGCTGCGACTTTTTCAAGGTGCTGCACATTGCTTTCACTGTAAAAAGGATCTGCAGAAATCTCAAAAGGTATACGCCGTTCCCGACCGACTTTTTTTGCAAATAATGTAAATGCCGTACTCATAGAAAGACCCATTTCAGCACATGCCTGTTCCATGCTTCTCTTCACCTCTCTGTCAAGCCGGAAATTTACATTAACGTTCTGTGCCATGCTTATCCCTCCTTCCATTGATTGTATTATAAATCGATGTAATTCAACGTGCAAGTATATTTCATTACAACGTTTGCAAATGTCGTAAGGTTGCAGCGCCATGCCATCTCGCCTTCGCTTCGCTACGGCGGGGTGTAGGGCTTCGCCCTCGTCCCTCACTACGCTACTTCCAGCAGCGCTATGCCATCTCGCCTTCGCTTCGCTACGGCTCGATGTAGGGCTTCGCCCTATAAGTCCCATAATAGAAAAGGAACCGGAAAACCGTGCGAGCACGGTTTCCGGTTCCTTTTCTATTATGTTCCTTGCATGGCTCTGCTGGGATCACATCATCCCCATGCCGCCTGCTCCGCCGGCGGGCATGGCCGGTGCGGGCTCTTTGATATTTGCCACGGCTGCTTCCGTCGTTAAGAAGCTGCTCGCTACGCTCGTTGCATTCTGCAGAGCGCTTCTCGTTACCTTTGCGGGATCGAGAATGCCGTCTGCGATCATGTCCACGTACTCTTCTCTGTATGCATCGAAGCCTACGCCTACTTCAGACTCTTTTACCTTGTTGACGATCACGGAGCCGTCGAGGCCTGCGTTCGTCGCGATCTGGTGAAGCGGTGCCTCCAGAGCCTTCAGAACGATCTTCGCGCCGGTCTTCTCGTCGCCCTCCAGAGCGTCGACAACCTTCGCCACTTCCTTGGATGCGTGGATGTATGCGCTTCCGCCGCCGAAGATAATGCCTTCCTCTACCGCTGCTCTCGTCGCATTCAGCGCATCCTCCATGCGGTATTTCGCCTCTTTCATCTCGGTCTCGGTCGCCGCGCCGATACGGATCACCGCTACGCCGCCTGCCAGCTTCGCCAGACGCTCCTGCAGCTTCTCCTTGTCGAAGTCAGAGGTGGTCTCCTCGATCTGCTTCTTGATCTGCGCAACACGGGCGTCAAGAGCAGCCTTGTCTCCGAGGCCGTCCACGATGACGGTGTTCTCTTTCTGAACCTTAACCGATTTTGCACGGCCCAGCTGATCCATCGTCGCGTCCTTGAGCTCAAGTCCGAGATCAGAGCTGATAACTGTGCCGCCGGTCAGGATTGCGATATCCTCCAGCATTGCCTTTCTTCTGTCGCCGTAGCCCGGAGCCTTGACAGCGACTACGTTGAAGGTGCCGCGCAGCTTGTTGACGATCAGGGTGGTCAGAGCCTCGCCCTCCACGTCCTCTGCGATAATCAGAAGCTTTGCTCCCATCTTAACGATCTGCTCCAGAAGCGGCAGAATATCCTGCACGGTGGAGATCTTCTTGTCGGTAATCAGGATGTACGGATCCTCGAGATCTGCCTCCATCTTATCCATATCGGTCGCCATGTAAGCGGAGATGTATCCTCTGTCGAACTGCATACCTTCGACGAGATCCAGTTCGGTCTGCATCGTCTTGCTCTCTTCGATCGTGATGACGCCGTCCTTGCTGACCTTCTCCATCGCATCCGCGATCATCTTGCCGACTTCCTCGTCGCCGGAGGAAACGGTAGCGACCTTCTCGATGTGATCCTTGCCCTTGACTTTCGTGCTCATCTTCGCGATCGCCTCAACTGCGGTGTCGGTCGCTTTCTTCATGCCCTTGCGCAGCACGATCGGGTTTGCGCCTGCTGCCAGGTTCTTCATCCCCTCGTTGATCATCGCCTGTGCCAGAACCGTAGCGGTCGTGGTGCCGTCGCCTGCGACGTCGTTCGTCTTGGTAGCAACTTCCTTAACAAGCTGCGCGCCCATGTTCTCATAAGCGTCTTCCAGCTCGATTTCCTTCGCGATCGTAACGCCGTCGTTCGTGATGGTCGGCGCGCCGTAGCTCTTGTCGAGTACTACGTTTCTGCCCTTGGGGCCGAGCGTAATCTTAACGGTATCCGCCAGCTTGTTCACGCCCTGCTCCAGCGCTACTCTGGCGTCTGTTCCATGCTTTAAATCCTTTGCCATGATGAATTTCCTCCATATATAATGTAACTAATTTGTAATGTGCTTTTTGTCCTGCCGGATCTCTCCGCCGTCTTACTGGATCACCGCGAGAATGTCATTCTGACGAACCACCACGTACTCCTCGTCCTCGTCGAGCTTGACTTCCGTTCCGGAATACTTGGAATAAATGACCTGATCGCCGACCTTGACTTCCATCTTGACTTCCTTGCCGTCAACCATTCCGCCGGGGCCCACTGCGATGACTTCCGCCTGCTGCGGCTTCTCTTTCTCCTGACCCGGGAGCACGATGCCGGACTTCGTGGTCGCCTCCGCTACCAGCTGCTTCAACACTACTCTGTCGCCTAACGGTACTAACTTCATAAGATTGCCTCCTTGCAAAATGTAATTTCGCTTTTCAGGTCGGCGCTCTCTCCGGATCTTCCCGGAACAGATGCCTTTGCCTTGTTCTTACTTCTGAACCTCTTGGTATTGTTAGCACTCTTTCTCTCTGAGTGCTAACTCTGTAAGGTATAATAGTTTTATTCCGATCTCTTTGCAACAGAATTTACGACGATTTATTTGCACATTATCTCTTTAAATCTCTTTTTTTCTTTTGTTTTCTTCATTTTACTCATTTTCACCCGTAGAGGGCGATTTAATACTATTTTTATAAATAAGTCGTTCACCCATGCGGAATCCTGATTTCCACCGTGGTTCCCTCTCCCGGCGCACTCTCATAGCGCAGACCGTACCGTTCTCCGTAGAGCACCTGCAGGCGGCGGTGCGTGTTGGAAACGCCGATGTTCGTTCCGCCGCTGCGCTTTTCCTCTCCGGTCAGGATCCCCGCGAGCTGCTCCGCTTCGATTCCAACCCCGTCGTCCGAGATCTGGATCACGAGATCCTCTCCCTCGATCCAGCCTGTCAGGACAATCGTTCCCTCGCTCGCCTCTTTCTCCAGAATGCCGTGCAGAATTGCGTTCTCCACGACAGGCTGGAAGGTGAGTCTGGGAATCCGGTACTCCTCCATCTCCTCCGGAATGTCCACCACGAAATGAATCCGCCCGCTGTATCTCATATTCTGCAGCTGCACATAGAGCGTCACATGCTCCGTTTCCGAGGCGATCGTCCCGTAGATATCCTTTTTGCTCAGCGTCAGCTTGTAGAAACGCGAAAGCGCCTGAATCGCCTCCGTGACCTCCCTGCGCTTTCCCGTCTGGGAGAGCCAGTTGATCATCTCCATCGTATTATAGAGAAAGTGCGGATTGATCTGCGCCTGCAGCGCCCGGATCTCGGAAATGCGCAGTTCCTCCGCCGCCTTCTCTTGCTTTTCAATCAGCAGATTCATCTTGTCCGTCATATAATTATACGTACTGATCAGATCCCCGATCTCATCGTTGATCTGCGGATCCGCCATTTTCACCGGAGGTCCCAGACGCACCCTGCGCATCTGCGCGCCCAGCTGCTCCACCCTCCTGGTAATGGAGCCGGAGAGCCAGTTGGCGATGATAAACGCCGCCGCCAGCAGCAGCAGATACAGAATCGCGAAATTGATAATAATACTGTTTCCCCTCTGCAGGATCGGGGCGGCCGGCAGAACAGAGACGACGTACCAGTCTGTCTCTCCGATCTGATGACAGCCCGCATACACCTCCTCGCCGAGAATCGTCCGCGTCGTGAACTCTGAATACGTCAGCCCGATCTGGCGCACCGTGCTGTAGTCCATCATATACATGCCCGAGAGCTGCGTATCGCTCGCCGCCACAATGGAATTTCTCTCATTAATAATATAAGAAACGCTGTCATTGACAGAAATTCCTTTCTTCAGAATCTCCGTCATCCCCTCTTTGGAAAAATAAACCGCAAGATAAGACGGACTCTCCGCCCCCTGCCGCGAGAGACGCACGATATAGGCCAGCGCGCCGCACTGCTCGATTTCGTCCTCTGTCAGATAAAAGGAAGGACAGAACAGCTCGCTCTTTGACGTACCGCTGAAAATCCCCCGCCAGTACGCGCCGTCCGTCTCGCTCAGCGAAGAAACCACCTCGTCCAGCATCCGCCTGGCAGCGGCTGTATCCGGGGCACTGTCCGTATAAACACGAATGTCCGTCACGAACATTCCGTCAACCTGCGAGCGCACCGCCTCGTAGAAGCTCCTTGCCGCCTGCGGATCGTTCACCATCTCCGCAGCCTCTTCCCTCCCCTCCTGCAGCAGCGCGGCCAGATAGGGATTGCTGCGGACCGCCGTCGAGATCGCCGTAATCTGCTCGGTAGCCGCGCGCAGCGTATTGGCCGTCTGCTGGGACAGACTCTGTTCCTGCCGGATCGAATCGTTGACAACCAGGTTATAGATATGACTGTAGAAAAAAATACAGATCACTATCGTCGGAATCGCAATCAGCAGCAGATGCGTCGTCATCAGTTTCGTCCGGATCGACGCGTTTTTATAAAATCGATGCAGTCCTCTCGGCATGTTACCTCCCTGCCGCAGCTATGCTGCGGCACTGCGATCAGAAATCCGCGCAGGCGGTTTCTGATCTGCAATCACCGAACCGGCGGCACTTTTCGCCGGTTCGAATGACAGAGAATTGCCATCAGGCGATTCCTCTGTCATGTCACCTCCCTGCCGCAGCTATGCTGCGGCACTGCGATCAGAAATCCGCGCAGGCGGTTTCTGATCTGCAATCACCGAACCGGCGGTGCTTTTCCCCTATCCCAGCATCTTATCCCGATACTCCGAGGGGGATAATCCGACGTACTTTTTGAAACATTTTCCGAAATAATTGCCGTCGACATACCCGACGCGGCTCGAAATCTCCGCGATCTTAAAACACGGATCCTCCAGCAGACGCTTGGCTCTCTCAATCCGGTACTCCGTGATGAACTGGTTCAGCGTCTGATCCGTCGCTCCCTTGAACAGTGTGCAGACATACGACGCCGACCGGTGCACATGATCGCTGATCGTCTTGACGGAGAGCGCCGGATCCGCATACTGTCTGGCGATATACTCTTTGATCGCAAATACGGTCGCATTTTCCGGCTGATAGGCCTCCATCACCTCAAAGTACTCGCTTACCGCCCGCTGCAGCGCGCCGTGCAGTTCCGTGAGCGTGTGTGCCCGGTCCAGAATATCAAGGACGCTCCCGCCCTCCTGCACCGTCTCGATCAGCGACGCATGAGCGGCGTTTTCCAGAGCGATAAACAGTTTGTAATATTCGTCCTTAACCTGATTCGGAAGCAGCGTGTGAACGCCCCGGCACTGCGCGAACACATCCTCCAGAAAGGTGTCCACCGCCTCCCTGTCCCTTTCCCGCAGCAGTTCTCCGAACCGCGCCGCATAGCCGGAGAGATTCACTGCGCGCCCCGCATTCTCCGAATCCTCCTCTGTGATAATGCTGCCCCTTTCGTAGAAAAAGCTGCTGCGCATCAGGATCACGGCCGAGGCGTACGAATCATAGGCGCGCCCCACTCCCGGGCAGGTTCGCCCAACCGCCAGAAACAGATCCCCGATCGTCCGGTAGAGCGTCTGAATCTTCCTCGCAATCCGCAGTATCGTCTCGCCGGATGGTCTCGGGCCATACAGGAAATAAATCAGATAGCGGTCGTATTTGTGCAGATGCACCTCCTGCAGAGAGAAGCGGGCAAAATATGAGACGCACTCCCTCTGACTCTCCTGCATTGCCAGCCTCGCTTCCGGCGTCTCCAGATCGGAGAGATGCTTCTCCGCAAATTTGAGGATCATCACCGTAAAGGAGGTGTCCGCCGGAAACAGATATCCCAGTTTGGCACATTCCGATTCCAGCAGACGGATCCCCTCCTCTCCTTCATGCGGCAGCGCGCGTGAGAGAAGGGAGGCGACGCTCCCGCCCGTCTCCGCTTCCGCTCCCGTCCTGCTCTCTTGGGAAAGCTGTGCCTCGCTGTACTGCGCCACCGCCTCCCGCAGGGCCTCCTCCAGTTCCAGCAGATTCAGCGGCTTCTCGACATAGCGCACCGCCTTGTACCGTATGGCGGCCTTCAGATATTCCTTATCCGAATATCCGCTCATAAAAATAATACTCGTATTCGGGAGGAATCTGCGCACCTGTTCCGCCATGTCCACACCGCTCATCTGCGGCATGCGCACATCAGTCAGAATGATCTCCGGCAGGTGCTTTCTGGCCAGCCGCAGTCCCTCCCTGCCATTCTCCGCCTCCAGCACCGTGCCGATTCTGAAGTCCTCCCACGCAATCGAGGCCCGGATTCCCTCTCTCGTCAGCGCTTCATCGTCCACAATCAGAATTTTCCGCATTGCCATTCTCCCTTGCTTCCCATCTCGAAACGTCTCATCTCCGCCTGCTGACCGAAAACGCCCGCCCCGGTTTCCCATCTGCACGCGGCCCCGTCATCCGGGCGTCATTCTCTCCATCCGAAGTCTTTCCCCACAGATTCCTCACGATTATTATACCCGAAAACTCAAAACAGGAAAGAATCCTGCTGCGCAGGATTCTCCGCCTGCGTCGGATCGCATCAGCGACACTCTTCCCTTGATACAAAAACCGGACAGGCCCCAAACAGGCAATGTCCGGTTTTTGTTTCCGCTTCTTGCCGAGGCAGCTGAGGCTGCCCCGTACGAACTTTGGCTTCCTTTATTAAGTATTTTTTCCGAGGCAGCTATTGCTGCCTCGTACGAACTTTTGTTAAAAAGTTCGTTTTTAATAGATATCCTTCCACTCGTCAATGTTGGAGGAGTCGAATCTGAACGGAGCGCCGAGGATGATTTCCGTGCCGCCGTCGTCCGCCTCAACGACCGTGTAGTCGCCCATGTCGCCTGCGGTGAAGGAATCGCCTGCCGTACCCGTGATGTCGCCGTTCACCAGTGCAATCGAGGTGTAAGCTGCGAGCTGACCGAGGTCGATCGGATTCCAAAGGTACATGTAAGGGCAGGAGTGCGCATCGTCATCGCCGATGTACTCTGCCATTTCGGACGGAAGTCCCAGACCGGTCAGTTTAACCGAGGAGCCCTGATCCTGGAGAACCTTCGCCGCCGCTGCGATGCCGACGGTCGTCGGTGCGCAGATCACTTTGAGGTCAGGATAGTTGGAGAGCAGCGCCTGGGTCTGGTCGGTGGATTTCTGCGGCTCGTCGTCGCCGTATGCAACCTCTACGAGCTCAAGATCCGCGTACTTCTCATCCGATGCCGCAATCGACTTCATCGCGTCGATCCACGCATTCTGGTTCGTCGCCTGGCTCGTTGCGGAGAGGATTGCCCACTGTCCGGAACCGCCTGTGATATCATAAACCGCATCCATCAGCGTCTGTCCGATTTCCTGCGTACCTGCCTGATTGACGAAGGTTGCCCGGCTGCTCGCATTGACCTTGGAGTCAAAGCAGCTGACCTGAATGCCCGCATCCATCGCCTCCTGCAGTGCGGACTGCAGCGCGTTCTCATCGTTCGCCGCGATGCTGATGCTGTCAACGCCCTGGGAGATCAGAGACTGAATGGCGGAAACCTGAGCGTCTGCCGTTGCCGCCTCGGGCTCCTTCACGACGCAGGTGCCGCCTGCCGCCTCGATGACAGCCTGGAAGCCCTCGATTTCCTTCTCGTTGTACGGATTGCCCGCCGATTTTACAACAATCGCAAATGTCTTGCCCGTCGCATCGCCGGACGCCGCGACAGCATCCGATGCCGCTTCTTCCCCGGCTTCGCTCGCCGCCTCTGCAGCCGCTTCCGTCGTCTCCTCCGACGCGGTTTCCTCTGCTGCCGTCTCCGTCTCACTGGACGAAGTGTCCGTCGTGGTCGTCGAGGACGAACTGCCGCAGCCGGCCAGAAGCGCCGCTGCCATTACTGCAGAGAGCATGATGCTGATTACCTTTTTCTTCATAAACTTTCCTCCTTATATGAATATAAATGTTTCACATTGAAACCTTGGTGATTGCCGGGGCAGCAACACTGCCCCGTACGAAGTCTGACACTTCACAAACTTCGCTTTCTGGTATTGTACATAATGCCTTTTGTCGCTGTGCCTATGCCGTAGTCTTCATCTTCCGTCTCGCCCGGAGGTTGCTGCTGACGCCGGGAATCAGAACCGCGATAATCAGGAGCGCTCCGATGATAACAAGGATCAGCTGCGAGTTCAGATTGATCTGTCCCAGCGCGATCCGCAGCAGAACGATGATGAACGCCGAGATAATACCGCCGATCAGATTTCCCTTGCCGCCCGTGGTGGCGATTCCTCCGAATACCGCCATTGCGATCACATCCATCTCGAAGCCCTGTCCTGTCGTCGTGTTCGCGCCGAAGAGCGCCGAGGTCAGGAACATCGCGCAGAAACCTGCCATCAGCCCCATCAGGGTAAAGACGATCAGTCTGCATTTCTGGACGTTGACGCCCGCATAATAAGCCGCTGTGCTGTTGCTGCCGATCGCGTAAAGCTTTCTGCCGAAAGAGCACTTTGCGAGAATCACGGTGAAAATCACTGCCGCGATCATCACGAAGAAGAATACGTACGGAACCTTGCCGAGTTTGCCTCCGATCGCGTTGAAACCGTCGATGTTTTTCAGAGAGACCGAACCGCCGCTCCCGAGGGAGATCTCCGCGATTCCGCGGAAGATAATCTGTGTCGCCAGCGTGACGATCATGGAGGGCAGCTCCGTAAATCTCGTCAGGATGATTCCGTTGACCAGTCCGCAGGCCACACCGACCAGCAGTCCGACCGCGAAGACCAGAACCATCGGAAGTCCCGCATTGCTCGCCATGCAGGCGACCGTCGCCGAGAGGCAGACGATGGAGCCCACCGAAATATCGATATCTCCCAGTACCAGAATGTACGCCATCGGGAAGAGCATGAAGATCTCTGCCAGATATTTGGGCATCTCGCGGAGCACATTGGTCAGTGTGTAGCTCGGGGAGATGATCGTGTTGAAAATATTAAGTGCGATAAACAGCAGGACGAGCGCGCCCTCCCAGCTCAGGAGCATCTTTTTGACACTGTTTTGCGGCACCGCCTGTATGGTACGTCCGGATTTTCCCGCCATGATTACATCTCCCTTCTTTCCAGATTCTGCCTGTCCATCATCCGCTGCGTCACGACGTTCAGGATGACGACGGCCAGAATAATCACGCCCTTTACCGTGTTCTGCGCGATCGAATCAATGCCGACCAGCGGAAGCGCCTTGGCGATAATCGCCATGATCAGTGCGCCGAAGAAGGTGCCGACGATGGTGCCGCGGCCGCCGTTCATGCTCGCTCCGCCAATCACACAGGCCGCAATCACGTCCATCTCCTTGCCGTACTGCATATTCGGCTGCGCCGACGCGTAAATCGCCACCGACAAAGCGCCGCACAGTCCGGAGAGCATCCCCATCACCGCATACGCGCTGGTGAGAGTCCTGTCCACGTTAATACCGGAGATTCTGGCCGCCTCGGCGTTGGAGCCCACCGCATAGATTTTCCTGCCGAATTTCGTCCACTTCATCAGGATGAAAAACAGGACGAACACCACAATCAGAATCACATAGGGACCGGCAGAGCCGTCCTTGCCGAAATCCGAGTAGCCCGCCACATCCGACCCGCTGGCCCAGGAGCTGTTGCTGACGACGTACGCGAGGCCGCGCCAGATATACATAAAGCCCATCGTGCAGATGATCGGCGTCACCTTACCCTTGGAGATGATCACACCGTTTAAGATTCCGCAGCCCAGTCCGATCGCCGTCGCGATCACGAAGAGCAGGAAGGTGTTGCTCAGAATCTCATTCTTGAGCAGCATGCCGACCGTCATGCCGGAAAATGCCAGAATCGAAGTGATCGAGATATCAATGCCTCCGGTCAGCAGCACACAGAGCATACCGACCGCCATCACCATAATCAGCGCATTATTTCTGAAAATCTGCCCGATATTCGTGGGACTCAGGAAGTTCGGACTGAAAATACTGACGACCGCGCACAGTACGATCAGCACGATCACGAGGGACGCCTCCCGGGAGGCTGTCAATTTTTTCCAGATCGATTTCTTCTGCATTACGCTTCCACCTCCTGCGTCTTCTTACTGTCTCCCTGCTCCATCGAGAGCGACAGAATTCCCTCCTGCGTCGCCTCTCTCCGATCCAGACAGCCCGTCATGCGCCCGTTGCACATCACGTAAATCCGGTCACACATGCCGAGAATTTCCGGCATTTCCGAGGAAATCATGATGATGCCGTAGCCCTGTTTGACGAGATCGCCCATGATCGCGTAGATTTCCGCTTTCGCGCCGACATCGACGCCCTTCGTCGGCTCGTCCATAATGATGAGCTTTCTGTTATCCTGTGCCAGCGCCTTGGCAACGACGACCTTCTGCTGGTTTCCTCCGGAGAGAGAACTCGCCGGATCAAAAATGCTGACAGCCTTCGTATCCACCTCTTCGAGAAACTTCTTCGCCAGTTCCCGCTCCCGCTTCTCATCGTTGAAGCCGTGCCGGGAGAGCTTGTCCTGAATCGGCAGCGTCACGTTGCGCCCCAGTCCCCATTTCAGGATCAGTCCCTGCTTCTGCCTGTCCTCGGGCAGGAGAATAATCCCTTCTTTCATCGCATCCTGGGGCTTGTTGATGTGGAGTACCCGGCCCTCCAGCATCACCCTGCCCGCATCGGCCTTCGTGATGCCGCAGACGCTCTCCATCACCTCCGTGCGTCCCGCTCCGACCAGCCCCGTCATACCGACGATCTCACCGGCGCGGACATTCATCGAAATATCCTTGAAATAACCCGTCCGGCTCATTCCTTCGATCCGGAAGAGTTCCTCTCCGATCTTCACCTCCGGCTTCGGATACATATCGGAGATCTCACGTCCCACCATCGCCTTGATCAGATCCGCGTTCGAGATCTTGTCCACGTCATAGGTCCCGATATACTGGGAATCGCGGAACACGGTGACTCTCGTCGCCAGCCGGTACATATCCTCAAACCGGTGGGAGATGAAAATAATGGACACTCCCTCGTCCCGCAGCTGATCCACAATGCGGTAGAGCTTTTCCGATTCGTTGGCGGTCAGCGCCGCAGTCGGCTCATCGAGAATGATGATTTTAGCCTGCGTCGAGAGCGCCTTGGCGATCTCCACCATCTGCTGTCCCGCGACGGACAGTGTCCCCATCTCCGCTGTCGGAGCAAAATCCGCGTCGAGACGGTCGAGGAGCTTTTTCGCCTCCTGATTCATCTGTTTCCACTGGATCAGGCCGTTTTTGATCTTCTCATGCCCCATGAAAATATTTTCCGCCACGGACAGCGTCGGATAGGATGTCGGGTGCTGGTACACCGCCGCGATGCCCGCTGCGGAGGCGTCCCTCGGCCCTTTGAAATGAACTTCCTGTCCGTTCAGAAACATTCTGCCCTCTTCGGCGGCATGGACTCCCGTGATCACCTTGATAAACGTCGATTTTCCGGCTCCGTTCTCACCCATCAACGCGTGCACCTCGCCGCGCTTTAGCTGGAACTGTACATTATTCAGTGCCTTGACGCCCGGGAATATTTTCGTAATTCCCTGCAGTTCCAGAATATACCCTTCATGCTCAGACATTGTTTTCTCCTTCCCTGACAGCTCCGGCCTCCCTGCGCTTTCTGCAGGGCCTGCCCGCCGCAGCCGGGAGAGATGATCCGGTCCGCTCTCCAGTTCACCGCAGCCCCGTCTTGCATTTGCCGGACGGAGCGCCGCCTCGTTCTCTCCCTCTGTGTTGCATTCAGTCTATCATTCGGGTATAAGGGGAAAAACGGTAAATATTTTTGATTCAGGGTAAATTTGTTTTCCGGACCGCGCATCCGGTTGCTCTTCCGAATTCCTCCCCACGATTCCATCCGGAACATACGCGTGCGGCGGATCCCATCAGCGACGCGGCTCCGTTTCGCCGCACCGCTGCGCGTTTCCCACAGACATGCAAAAATCCGGAGTTTTCGCCCCGGATTTTCTGAATGTCTGTTGTTTATCATATCAGAGCTTTAAAAAAGCCCACAAACAAAAGATGCAACGAATAACTATTATGTCCATACACTTTTTACGCCGAAAAAGTGGTGTAGGATGACACTTTTTACACTGAAAAAATGTCCCCACGCTCTTTAATCAAGATGGAACACGTTCTGCAGATCCACGCTCACCGGACTGTTGTCGGGATTCGTCTCCATGATATCCGCCATGAAATCCCACCACTTGCGATTTATCGCAGTGTCCGCGCCCTGCGCCCACTTCTCCTCGTCCTCGATTTCGATATAGCCAAAAAGCGTCAGAGTCTCCCTGTCGAGGAAAATCGTGTAGTTCCTCCCGCCGTGCTCGTGGATCATATCCTTCATCTCCGGCCACAGCTCGTTGTGCCTCTTCTCATACTCGGCCTCCATGCCGGGATACAGTTTCATCTTAAATCCTTTGTGTATCATAAGTTTTCCCTCCTGCCGCAGCCTGTCTGCGGCGCCGCGATCAGAATTCCGCGCGGGGCAATGTCCGGGAGGCAGCCTCGTCTCCCTGCCGCAGCGCTCTTTCTCAGGCTTTTGCCCCTGATAGGCGGAAAGCACAATTCTTCCGAACTGTGCTTTCTGCTGCCGCGCGGCGCTTCTTTCCGCGCTTCCTGTCTGTAATTTCCACGGCTATGCTCCGATTGGATACTGCCATGCCGTGATTCCATTGTACCGCTCATACCGTCATTCTACCGTACCGCTCATGCCATGATTTACGATACCGTTATGCCGCTATCCCGACACGGTTACGCTCTCTTCGAGGTCACTTCCTCCTCGTACTTCTCCATCTCCTTGATCCACTCCTCGCCGACCGGCGCGCCGCAGGATGCGCAGTACTCATCCCACACATCGCCCATCGGATACGTCTTGATCTCCTCCTGCAGTGCGAGCAGCTGCGTGAATCTGCTCTCATCCTGGAGCTTCTTCAGATCCGCATTGGGCTCCAGAAGAGCTGCCAGCAGAGCCTTCTGCAGGTTTCTCGCGCCGATCGTCCACGCCGCAATCCGGTTGATGCTCGCATCGAAGTAATCCGTCGCGATGAAGACGCGGTCAAGTGCGTCGTTACGCACGATTTCCTTGCAGATCTCCTTCGTCTCGTCGTCAAAACGAATTACATGGTCGGAATCCCAACGAACCGGGCGCGTCACATGAAGCGCAATCTTGTCGTTGAACAGCAGAAGCGAGGAAATCTTATCAGAGACAACCTCGGTGGGATGATAGTGGCCATTGTCCATCAGGCTGATAATGCCGTGATGCGCCGCGTAGTTGACCGTGAACTCGCTGCTGCCGACTGTATAGGACTCGAGACCGATACCGAACACCTTGGATTCCAGCGCCGGATAGACCTTCGTCTTGTCGTAGGGCGTCGCCAGAATCTGATCAAGAGAATCCGCAAATCTCGCTCTGGGGCCGAGGCGGTCTGCCGGAATGTCCTTGTAGCCGTCCGGAATCCAGATATTCATGACGCAGGGAATTCCCGTCTCCTCTGCAAAATACTGGGAGATCTCGATGCAGCGCTTGCCGTGCTCGATCCAGAATTTGCGAACCTCCTCGTCCGGGGAGGAAAGGGTCAGGTTGTCCTTCACCATGGAGTGGGAGAAATAGGTGGGATTGAAGTCGATTCCCATGTTTCTCTCTTTTGCAAACTCCACCCATTTTGCAAAGTGCTTGGGCTGGATCTTATCTCTGTCCACGTGCTCCCCATCCTCGAAGATCGCATAGGACGCGTGGAGGTTTAACTTGTACTGGCCGGGGCAGAGCTTGAACACCTTGTCATAGTCCGCCATGAGCTCTTCCGGCGTTCTCGCCTTGCCCGGGTAATTGCCGGTCGTCTGGATGCCGCCCGTCAGCGGGCCGTCCTGATCGAAGCCCGTCACATCGTCGCCTTGCCAGCAGTGAAGGGAAATCGGCACCTTCTTTAAGGTCTCGATCGCCTTGTCCGTGTCCACGCCGATCTTGGCGTACTGTGCCTTTGCGGATGCATATCTTTCTGTTGCCATGTGAAAAATCTCCTTCCTTATATAAAAAAATATAAAATAAATGTAAGTACATTATTCGGTTAGCGGCGGGCAGAAAGCCGTGCAGACGGTTTCTACCCTGCCATATCGAAGCGGCGCTTTCCATGCCGCTTCGATAGGAAAATAAACGTCATCAGGCATTTATTTTCCGTTAGGTTCGTACGTCTTCACCCCGAAGGCTTCAAACACGCACCGTCTCGCCTCTTTGAGGGAAGTAAATTCCCCTGCCTTAATCATCTGCGCGAGGATATTGCCGATCGCGGTCGCCTCTCCCGGCCCCGCATAGACCGTCCGGCCCGACTTCTGCGCGGTCAGCTCATTTAAGTATGCCGCATTGGAACCGCCGCCCACAATATTGATCGCACCGTACTTTCTGCCGGTGATCGACTCGATCTGCAGAACTGTCTTGGCGTAGCCTTCCGCCAGACTCTGGTAAATCACCGTGGCGATCTCTCCGACCGATTCCGGAATTTGCTGTCCGGTACGCAGGCAGTACTCTTTGATCTCCTGCGTCATGTTTTCCGGCGCGAGGAAACACGCGTCGTCCACATCCACCCTCGAGGGGAACTCCCTCTCCTGCTCCGCCATCTCGCAGAGCTGTGCAAAGGAATAAGCGTCGTTTAACTCATGGCGCACGGACTGAATCATCCACAGCCCCATGATATTTTTGAGGAAGCGGAAGCGGTACTCGTAGCCGCCCTCATTTGTAAAGTTGGCGTCCATACTCGCCTTCGAGCAGATCGCCTCGCTGTTCTCCACTCCCATCAGGGACCATGTCCCGGAACTGATGTAGAGACACTCGTCCGAATCCGTCGGCACCGACATCACCGCCGAGGCCGTATCGTGCGTCGCGGGCAGCACCACCTTACAGGAGAAGCCGACTTCCTGTTCAATCTCCGGCGTAAACGATCCGACCACCGCCCCCGGCATCGTCAGAGGCAGGAAAATCTCCTCCGGATAGCCGAGCTTTGCGATCAGCTCCCTGTCCCACTGCTTGGTAACCGGACTGACCAGCTGCGTGCTCGTCGCGTTCGTGTACTCGGAAACCTTGTTCCCGGTCAAAAGGAAATGGAAATAATCCGGCAGCATCAGGAATGTCTTCGCCTGCTCCAGATTCTCCGGCTCCTGCTTCTTCACCGCCATCAGCTGATAAATCGTATTGAAAATCTGTTTCTGAATGCCGGTTCGCGCATAGAGTTCCTCCAGTCCGATGACCTTGTAGACCTCCTCGTCCATGCCTTCCGTGCGCCCGTCCCGGTAGCCGTAGGTCGGCCCGAGCACCCGGTCCTGCCCGTCCAGAAGGACGTAATCAACAGCCCATGTGTCAATTCCCATGCTCTCCGGAATCTTGCCGATCTCAGCGCACTTCCTGAGTCCGTTCTTAATCTCGGCAAACAGGTGCTCCGTGTCCCAGCAGCGGTGTCCATCCCGCTGCACCATACCGTTCTCAAACCGGTAGATCTCCTCGAGTTCGATCCGCCCGTCCTGCATGCTTCCCAGAATGTGACGGCCGCTCGACGCCCCGATATCCACCGCCAGATAATACTTCTGCATTGCGGTAACCCCTTTCTTTTGTAAGCAATTCCTGCAGATCGCCCGCGGGCAGGCTCAGTCCCCAGTCTCCTGCGGCTGCACGAACAGCAATCTTGCTTTTACTCTGTGCTTATTGTACTCTATAAAAGACAAAAAAATAAGGACGCTTTTTGTAAAAAAAAACGTCCTTATTTGCAAATCGTGGAAACAAAAAATGTGCTTTGTCGAATACGAAAATTACGTCGGCAAAGTGAAGAAAGCAACGGCACCCGAATATTCAAAAACCCTGTCTGCTAAGGCAGCAAAGCCGTACGGGCAACTGTATCCAATCAGAAAGGATCCCCTCTTCCATGAACCAGACTCTCCTCGACAAACTCCGCCCCATCACGCCGGAGGAGCGCGCTCTCCTCGACGGCCGCTCCGACGTACAGCGCGACCTCTATACGAACAACAGCGATTTCGTCGTGGACAGCCAGAAAATGCTCGCCAAGGGAAAGCTCATCGCGATTCGTCCCCACACAAGGTTCGTCCATTTCCCGGTGCACCGCCACAACTTCGTGGAGATCATCTATATGTGCGCGGGAAGCACAACCCATATCCTGAACGGATCGACGCGGATCACGCTGCGGGAGGGGGATCTCCTCTTTCTGAACCAGAACGCGACGCAGGAGATCCTGCCCGCCGGAGAGGGGGATATCGCGGTCAATTTCATGATTCTGCCGGAGTTCTTCGACCGCGCATTTCTGATGATGGAGGAGAAGTCCGTTCTGCAGGATTTCCTGATCGGCACGCTCCGCCGGGGCAAGTGCAACACCACCTATCTTCACTTTCAGGTCCACGACATTCTCCCGATCCAGAATCTCGTGGAGAATATGATCTACGCCCTCGTCAACCGCGAGGCCAATACCCGCAACATCACTCAGACGACGATGGGACTGCTCTTCTCCCTCCTGACCGCCTACTCCGACCGCATCAATCAGGAGGATCCGTCATGGCATGAGCAGAATATGTTCTTCGCCTCTCTCAAATACATCGAGACGCACTACCAGACGGCCACGCTCGAGGAGCTCGCCGCCCAGCTCAACCAGCCGCCCTACGCACTCAGCCGGCTGATCCGAAAGCAGTCCGGACAGACCTTCAAGAGCCTGCTGCAGACCACGAGACTCAATCAGGCCGCCTTCCTGCTCTCCACCACACGCCTCCCCGTCGACGCCGTCATTTCCCTGACCGGCTATGACAACACCAGCTACTTTCACCGGATCTTCCGCGCGCAGTACGGCACAACGCCCCTCGCGTACCGAAAAAGAGAGGGGTAGCAGCAGCGGCGCCTTAGAAACAAACCAGAAGAATTCTCTTTAAAATTCACGCAGCAGGAAGGTCATATATAAAGGAAGGGTGAGCATCTGCTCCGATCTTCCCACATTGTAGTCCCCCAGCTTGATCGCGTGACTGACATGATATTTCTCGGGATGGTGCAGGATGGTTCTGGTACTTTTCACATTGCCGGTGACCGCTTTCACTTCCACCAGAGTACACTCTCCCCGATAACGAATCACAAAATCCACTTCCAGACCGCTGTCCTTGTGAAAATAGTAAAGCTTCCTCCCCATTTTCCCGAAAATATCAGCAATCAGATTCTCAAAAATCGCGCCCTTATATCCGTAAAGCTTTCCCTGCAGGATGTCAAACTGCGTTCCATCCTCCAGCATGCTGACGAACAGACCACAATCGCGCATATAAACCTTGAATACATCCTCCTGCGCATTTCCGTCCAACGGCAGTTCTGTCATGGAGAGATTGTAGCAGCGGGCAATAATTCCAGCATCCTCGATCCACTGCAGACTTCCCGCATACTGAGCGGAAGCAGAACCGTATTGCCTCTTTCAAAAACGGCATCCCCACCAAGAAGCGCGGACAGTAGCATCACGATATGGTCCACCTCCAAAGAGCCGTTAAATATGGAAGCATAGTCTGGATTTTCAAAGAAATTCAGATACACTACATGTTTATAATTCTTTTTTGCGAAATCGAGTACAGAAAAAGTTTTTCCGCACTGCCTGCATCCCTTGATCAGAAGGGGCTTGTGATGTTCCGTGTTTTTCCAGTCGATTAATCTCTGCTCTATTTTTCTTCTCAGCATAACCGCGCCACCTCCCGCCTTCCGCTCTTTTACAACAGCATAAGGAAGATGGCTTTTTTTTCAAGTGACTTTTTATAATAAGTACATATTTTTTCAATTACTTTTTTTGATAAAGTATAGTTTTTTCAAAGGACTTTTATAATAAAGCAGGATTTTTTCAAAGTGATTAAAAAAAGAAAGGGGCAGCGCACGCTCCCCCTCACCCTTTCACCGCGCCCCCGGAGAGCGCCTCGATAAAGAATTTACTGAACAGACAATAGAGCACGATCGGCGGCAGAATGATGATGACCATCGCCGAGAACAGACCGTTGTAATTGGTGTTGAACGCCGTCGTGAAGGTGGAGAGCAGAGCGGGAACCGTCAGCTTCTCCCTCGTAATCATGACGAGCGACGCCCAGTAATACTCGTTCCAGTTGTTCAGAAACGCCAGCACCGCCGCCGTCATGATCCCCGGACGGGCGATCGGGAAGATCACTCTCGCCCATGTCTGCGCATAACCGCACCCATCGATTCGCGCCGCCTCCTCGAGATCTCTCGGAATGTTGTCGTAATAATTCTTGATGACGAAGAAGCTGACCGCGATCCCGCTGCACGAGTAGATCAGGATCAGCGCTCCTCTTGTGTCATAGAGATGCAGCCTGTTGACGAGATTGTAGACCGGATACGTCAGCGCCGTCGCAGGGATGAACATCGTCGAGTACAGAAGCGTGCTCACCAGTCCCTTCCCCCGAAACTCCATCCGCGCCACCACATAGGCCGACATGGAGATCATCACCACACTGATTACAACCGATACCCCCGCAATGAACAGACTGTTTCCGAAATACCGGAGCACATGCAGATCCCGAAACGTCGAGATATAGCCGTCCAGACAGATCGTCTCCGGCAGCTGGAAGCCGGGTCTTGCCAGCGGATCCTTCTTCAGACTGGAAATCACCAGCCACACCAGCGGCACCAATGCCACCAGCAGAGCCCAGAGCAGGCACAGATACGTCACAATCCGCGTGCCGGCCGGCATACTCTGTACGCCCTTTCCCTGTTTTTTCTTTCCACGATTTCTCATAAGAAACTCCATTCCGGAACGTTTTACGCGACGGGGCGATGCAAATTTCATATTTGCGTCTGCCATCATCGAGATTTGTGACGCTCCGGCACAAATCTCGGTGTGAAAAATAAGCTATCAAGCTTATTTTTCACACTAATCTCCATTCCGAAGCGTTTTACGCCACGGGCGATCATTTTGACCATTTTCTCTTCCTCTTCGGCGATATACTGTACAGCAGATGCAGTGCAACGATGATAATCATGCCTGCTAGAATCTGTATCACCGCAACCGCATTGGCTCTTCCGAACTGTGTTCTCGGGCTCGTGATCGCCAGTTCGCGGATGACATAGCTGATACTATACGTTCCCGCCGCCCCCTTGGTCAGGAAATACACCTCGTTGTACAGCAGGAATCCCGAAGTGGCCGCCAGAATCGAGACAGTCCGCAGCGTCCCTTTGATCATCGGCACCGTGATATGCCAGTCCTGCCGCAGTCCGCTGGCGCCGTCCAACATGGCCGCCTCCCGGACTTCTTCCGGAATCGCCATGATATTGCCCAGAATCATCAGCGTCGTCGTCCCTGTGAAGAAGATGTATGCACAGGTCATCGCGATGAACGCCGGGCCGCGCAGCAGCAGAATATTGTCCACGAAATCCTTTTTGAACAGGCGGATCACCGGATTGACAATCCCGTAGGACGGATTATAGAGCTGCAGGAAAATCACGCCCATTGCCGCCGTGGAAATCATATTCGGGATGATGTAAATATTTCTCACGATCCGGATTCCCTTTACTTTCCGCGAGAGCGCCAGCGCAATCAGCGTCGCCACGGGAATCTGCACCGCCGCGCCCAGAATCGCCCAGAGCGTCGAATTGCGCAGGGCCTCCCAGAAGAACGGATACGTATTAAAAATATAGTCGTAATTCTCCCACATCCGATCCCATCCGAAAAATTCCGGATTCGCGATATTCGTGTAGTCCCATTTGCAGAAGGACGTCGCGAACACCGTCACGATCGGATAGAGATAGAACACGCAGAACGCAATCAGGGTAGGAGCCAGAAACGCGATGATAAACCCGGTTCTGCGCCCTCTCCTTCTGCCTCTGCTTCCTCTTTTTGCTTTGCCAGCAGCCATCGCAGACACCTCCCTGCAATCGAAGCGGACTGATCCGTTTCGGACTTCCGCTCTGAGGGATTTGTTGTATAAGGAAACGGGAAAAGGGTGTGTACCCTTCCCCCGTTCTCTCTCCCCCGCTCATTTTCCCTGTTTCGCCTCTTATCTGTCTTATCCGATCAGAGCGATGAGTTCTTTCTGAAGCTGCTCAAATCTCGCGTCGATGTCCGTTCCGGAAACTGCGCATTCCATCAAAGCGTTGATGATCGCGCTGCTCACATCAGATCCCCAGGAATAGCTCATGTCGATGACCACGATGTCCGCTCCGTTGACCAGCGAGCACGCTCTTGCGAGTTTGATGGTAGCGGGATCGCCGCTTGCCTCTGCCAGCGCGTCGAGATCCAGCGTCGTGTTGCAGGGATTCGCCTGTACTTCGGTGAAGATCTTCTCCTGTACTTCCGCGCTCGTCATGTATTCGATGAACTCCAGCGCCAGTTCTGTCTTGGCCTCACTCATGCCGTTTGCCACCGCGAGTCCGCCGCCTGCCGATGCGATTGCCACGTTGCCCGGGAAGATCGTCGGTTCCAGCGCGTCCGTCAGGGATGCGTCGATGGCACTTGCGTTCCACACGCCGTTAAAGAGCACACCTACGGTTCCGTTCGTGTTGAAATCCGCCATCAGATTTCCGTTATCCTCTGTCGTGTGCGCCGATCCGTTTGCCTGATCCAGCTGCGCCGCCGTCTTGAATGCCTCTGCGAACTCTGCGGAGTTGATCGTCTCCTCGGTCAGATCGGAAGCGATCATCCCGCGGCCCGCCTCTGTGGTCGCCATAATCGCATTCACGATGTTGCAGGAACCCTGTCCGGCGATATAGCCATAGGAGCCGTCCCCGAGAGCGCGAATCTTCTCCATCGCGTCGCCGAAGGTCGTCCAGTCTGCAAATGCATCCTCACTCACTCCCGCTTTCTCAAAGAGGCTGGCGTTGTACCACAGGCCGCGGCTCTCGATCTGATCGTGCACCGCGTAAATATGTCCGTCCCTGTCGTGCTGCGTGTAGTTCAGTCCCACCGCATCCTGCAGTCCTCTCTCGTCGATGAAAGGTTTTAAATCATAGATGAGATCCTGCTCGATCGCCGCCAGTGAGATTCCCGCATTTCCGGCATCCACCAGATCCGGGAAGGAACCGCCCGCCACCTGTGCGCTCACGATGTCGTCTCTGTTCTCGACCGCTATGGCCTTGAAGGTCACCGGTCCGTCCGCGTGCTGCTCTGCAAACGCGTCGTAAATATCCCGCATTGCCTGTGCTGCCGCCCACTCGCTCTCATCCTGATAATAGCCGTGATAGAATTCCAGGATTTCCTGCTCTCCCGAGGAAGCGTCCGCCTCACTCTCCTGTGTCTCCTCTGCGCTGGATTCCTCCGCCGGCGCTTCCGTCTGTGTTTCCGCCTGTGCCGGCGCTTCCGTCGCGCTGCTGTCCGCGCTGCTTCCGGAACTTCCGCAGCCTGCCATCATGGTACCGCACAGCGCTGCCGCCACTAACAGGCTCACCATTTTCTTCTTCATTCCATTTCCCCCTTGTCCTTCTCTGCTGTTGTGCATTTCGTTGCTTTGTGACTTTATTTTATCCGTTTTATTGGATAGTTTGAATGAAGAAGATTGACTCCATTTGGGATATGGTTGCCCTTTTTTACAGTAAATTTGTACTATATTTACTTTTTTTGCAATAAAATCCGATTTTACTCTCCATTCCGGGACTTCATTCCGGATTCACCTTTCGGAGTGGAGGCATTTCTATGGGCATTCGGAGCCGCATTCCGGAGCGGCATTCCAGTGCGGCAT
>JAUNGV010000039.1:0-4155 GCA_030524225.1 Eubacteriales bacterium | reverse complement strand
CCGAAGTGTCCCGTCATTCCTCCTGTTCCGTGCCCTGTGCCTGATTCTGCTCCAGTATTTTCACGATATTCCCGGTGAACGCCTCTTTTTCCGCTGCGGTCCACAGGTTATCCGGCACCTCTATTTTTTCATCCGCTCCGAGTACCAGAGAGGCGGCTTGGTAGAGTCTGGGGTTCTCTCCTGCGGATTCGGCGAGGGAGACGTTCGGATTCGCGGGAATCTGCCCCGTCTCCTTCAGGATTCTTCTCTGTACGTCTTCCCTGAGCATATATTTCAGGAACCGCACGGACGCCTCTTCCCTCTCGCTGTTCCCGCTGTTTCCCAGCACATACCCCAGACACGCCGACTGACAGGACCGAGAAATTCCCGAGCCGGTGGGCAGCAGGGCATAGCTCGCCCGGATCTCCTCTGCGATCATCGGAGCTCCCCACACGCCGTTGACGTAAATGGCCAGTTTTCCCTCGTTAAAAAGACTCGTCTCATCGCGGTAGCTGTATCCCTCGTTGCCCGAGGTCGAAAACCGGTAAATCTCCCCCAGCCACCAGAGCGCCTGCGCCGTTTCCGCCCCGGATCCCGCCCCGAAATTCCACCGGCCGTTTTCCTCTACGGAAACCTCTTCCTTTCTGCCTCCGATCATGTGATCGAAGAAATACAGATATCCCTCCGGCGAAGCCTGCAGCGGCTTCACCCCGGCATTCTCCCTTTCCGACCAGCGCTGCAGCGCCCCGCACATCGCCGTGAACTCTCCCCATGTCTGCGGAAGCTCCCGGATCCCGGCCCGCTCGAACATCTCCTCGTTATACCAGTATCCTCCGCTCAGCACGAGAACGTCCGACACCGTAAAGAGCTGATTGTCCTGCGTCGTCCAGTGCTCCAGATTCACCGCCGAAACGCTTCGGGCAAACGCTTTGTCCTCCTCCAGATACGGCATCAGATCCAGCGCCATCCCGTTCTGCACCATGAAATCATACGTCTCGTTCCGCCCCATTCCGCCGAACGCCACAACATCCGGCGTGTTTCCCACCATGATCCGATCCTCCACCTTGCGGAGCATTTCCTCCCGGGTCGGCATCGGAATCATCTGCAGCTGCACGTCCGGGTTTTCCTCCTGAAAGTCCTCGTAAATACGGCGCATCGCCACATGATCGTCCTCCGTGCTCCCCCACGCGTGAATCACGGTGATCGTGACCGGCGCCGCACTCTCAGCAGAGCACCCGCCGCACAGTACGCACAGAAACGCCACGACCATCAGCCCCGCGGCAAATGCCGTTCTCCCCGGAACTCTCCGTCCCGCAACCGCCGACGCTATCCCCGCCCGGCCCGCCTGCACCGCCGCAGCCGCCATCCCCGCCAGAACTCTCCGTCCCGCCGCGGCCACTCTATTCCATTCCCTCATTCTGCGTCTTCTTCCTGTAATCTTTTGGCGAATATCCCGTTTTCTTCTTGAAAATCCTTGAAAAATAACCGGCATCCTCAAATCCCACGATCTCGGAAATTTCATACGTCCTTTTCTCCGTCTTTGCCAGATATTCCTTGGCATCCTCAATTCTGCGCAGCAGAATAGTGTCAAAAAGATTGCTCCCCGTCTTGTTCTTGTACAGTCGGCTCAGATAGCTGCGGTTGGCGTGCAGCGCCTCCGCCATATCATCCAACGAGATTCTGGCGCGGTAGTTTTTCTCAATATACTCTTCGATCTGGGCATACAGACTGCCCGCTCCCTCCTTCTCGGCGCTCTCGATCTCCCGTCCTGACCGCTCCAGCCTGCCGATGGCCTTCTCCACGGCGACCGGCAGGTCCTCCATAATCGCCACCTTCAGCACATAGTCGCACACGTCGCACCGGATCGCCGCCTTGGCGTATTCGAAATCCGAATAAGCCGTCAGCAGAATCGTCTGCGTCTCGGGGCATTTCTCGTAGACGTAGCGGCAGACCTCCAGCCCGTCCGTCTCCGGCATCCGGATATCCGTGATCACAATATCCGGATGAGAGGCCTCGATCTGATCGAGCAGCTCCTTCCCGCTGCAGACCACGGCCTCCAGCACACATCCCATTTTTTCCCAGTTGATCAGCTTCTGCAGGGCTTCTCTGATATATCCCTCGTCATCTGCCGCCATGACTCTCCACATAGTCTCCCCCTCTTTCCACCGGAATCACAATCTCTATTCTTGTTCCCTGTCCTCTGCCGCCCCTGATATGGAATTCATGGTTCTCTCCGTACAGAATGTGCAGCATCCGCCGCGTATTCTCCAGACCTGTCTGGGTATGGTCCGCCTTTGCGCTCCGCGCCGCGGGCTCCTCTCCGCTCTCCGCCAGCTTGTCCGTATCAAAACCAACCCCATCGTCCTCCACGCAGATGTGAAGCATTTCCCTCTTCTCCTCCCGCAGATGCACCCGGATCGTCCCGTTTTCCTTCTTTGGCTCCAGACCGTGCGAAACCGCATTCTCCACCAGCGGTTCGATCAGAAGGCGGGGAATCAGATCCTCCCGGATGTCCTCATTCTCCAGACTGATCTCGTAGGAGAGCTTCTCCTGATAGCGGCTCTTCTGCAGATACAGGTAAAAAGACACGATTTCCAGTTCCTCGGACACCTTGATCTTGATCTCCTTCTCCCTGAAAATTCTACCCTGCGTCAGCTTGGAAAAAGCGCGCAGCCCCTCGTACACCTCCTCGTTTCCCGCCATCTTCGCCTTCAGGCTGAGCATCGCGAGAATGTTGAACTGAAAATGCGGGTTGATCTGGGACTGCAGGTATTTCACCTGAGACTGCGTCGCCAGCAGCTGTTTCTCATAAACCTGTGTGATCAGATACCGGATGCGGTCCGCCATCTCGTTGAACACCATCCCGATGTCGTGGAATTCCTGAATCGAGGAGTCCTCCATCCGCACGTCGAAATCCTCGTTTCCAAAAGCCCGGATGCTCTCAATCATCCGCGTAACCGGCTTGGTAAATCGATAGCTCGTGCCGTACGCCACCGTCACGGTCACCGCCAGCACGATCAGCAGCCCCACCCCGAAAATCATCAGCGTCGGTTTCAGCAGGGCGAAAATATTCCCCCGACCGACCGCCAGCACCGTGCGCACGCCGAATCCCGCGGTGTCCGCACAGCCGAGCAGACGCATCCCGTCCAGCGTCCTCCACCCGCTCCACGCCGTCTGCGTCTCCGTCAGACGCAGCACCGTATCCTCCTCTCCGTAAAAGGCGAGCACCTCCTCCTGACCGCCCAGCACCACCCACGCGCTCTGGCTGTAGGAGGTAATTCCCTCCAGGGCCAACGCAATGGCTTCCCGGTTGATCTCCGCGATACAGACGCCTTTTTCCCTCATCTCATCGTCATAAATCCTGAACAGCAGACTGATGCTGCGCTCATGAGTCCGGCATTCATACTGAACACCGCTCTCCTTGAACTCCTGCTGCAGACCGGTATAGTACCGCGCCTGCTCCGTCTCCGCCGCCAGCGTGGAGGCATAATAATGCTCGTAGAGACAGTCGTCCGCATTATTGAACAGATACACGCTCGTCACAAAGGGAATCTGGCGGTTCTGCATATTCCGGTCTGAAAACAGCTCCATACTGTAGGAAAGCTGCAGCTCCATCGCCGTCCGGTCATACTCCTCCTGTTCAAAAAAGGCGTCCAGCACCGTATTGTGCCGGATCGATACCGCCCCGTCCTCGATGAACTGCATATGATCCTGAAACTGCTGGTTCGTGTTCTCCAGCACATATTCAATATCCGACTGCGCCTTTTCCGTGAAAAAGACGAAAACCACATAAAAAACCGCCACACAGGCCGACAGCAGCGTACAGGCGGAGGCGACCAGCATCAGTATGGTAATCTCTTTTTTGAGTGTTCTGTTTCTGCCTTTCCGCATACGGTATCCCTCTGATTATTTTGTCCATTTTTGTCAAAATACTATAATTGCGCCAATATTCTATCTATTTATTCATCGTACTGTATTTTTATCGTCAGGGCAATAGGACGCGGGAAATTTTCTGCAGTATCGGGAACAGGCCGGTCTGTCCATCACAGTAACGGTTTATTATTTTTTCATTTTCTGTCCCTTGCATTTCCGGATTCCCTGTGCTATGTTATATGTAGTATTTAAAACTACTTATAGCGGTTTTTGTTATTCAGCTATTCCAATAAAAAAGTAAGG
>JAUNGV010000038.1 GCA_030524225.1 Eubacteriales bacterium | reverse complement strand
ACAGCTATGTAAGACAGTTTCCGGCAAGACTGTTTTTGTCATGGACGGGGTACGAAACAAAGACTTTCGAGAGACTGGATTATCAGGCCCCAGTATCTGCGCCAATGGATTTATTTGAGGACTGAATATGGAGATAACCAAACGTGAGATTATTGTCAGCGTTGCCATTGTTTCCATTATGCTGATTTTCGGTTTTTTCATTTCTGGTGCAATTACAGACTATCAGAACGAAAAAAATACAGAGTATCAGAAAGCTATACATATCCAAGACACAGAGTTGTTCCAGCAGGGAATGAATACGAACATAGGGAATGCGTTTGTGTATGGCGATCTGGAGGCAGTAGAACCGGTGAAATTTGAGGAGATTGGTGGAAATTATATGTACGTCAGGAAAGTGGAAGAACACTACACCATGCACACAAGAACTGTCACAACCACGGACAGCAAAGGACGGACACATACGACAACGCAGGTATATTGGCAATGGGACTATGCGGGAAAAGAAGAAATAACCTGTAAAGAAATAAAATTTTGCAATGTAATTTTTGATACAGAGAAAATCTGCTTACCGGAAGCGAATTACCTGCAAACAATAAACCAAGACAGCAACATACGTTTTAAGTATTACGGAGTGGATGCAAAACTCACAGGTACGATTTACACAAGGTTATCCGACGGCACAATATCCAACAATTCAGATTTTTTTGAGGATAAAACGCCGGAGGAAGCGTTGGAAATATGCATATCGGGAGCGGGCAACGTTGTGTTTTGGATATTCTGGATATTTTTAATTTGTGCAATGGTAGCGGGATTTTATTACGCAGACAATAAATGGCTTGAAACATAAATGCGGAAATCGAAAAAATAGATACTCGGATCGCCGAGTATAAAGGAGGGTGCGATGTTAAACAAGGAAAAGCAACATAATGAAATGCTTGAACGAGTGTCAAAAGAACAGATCGTGTTTGGGCGCAATTATTTTGACTGGCACTTTCCACCAGGACGCATTGTGTGGGATAAGTGTAATGGGAAAAGCTCTTTTTCTGATTGCGAAATTGCGTCCTGCAGTCTGCATGATTCTATTCGGCTGTTCCGATATATGTGGAATGGAATGTTTCAAGGAAAATCCATTAACGAGGGATGGATCCAGCAGGGAAACAAGCGGCTTAATGAGAAGAGGATACATCCAACGCAGAAGCCAGTGAACCGGTACAGATGGATTGCCTCACGCTATCTCAGACTAGGGATGATGGTGCTCGATACTCATGTGGGGAGCGCGAGCAGTTTGATTGCTTATCAAGAGGCTGGCATAAATTATGTGGGATTTGAGGTTGATCCAAGGCGCTTTGCTGCCGCAGCCAACAGACTGCAGGAGAGAAGATAGAACACTAAGGTGGGAACGGGACAACCAATAGCATGCTTGAAGAGGGGGAGATGCCGTTGAACTCAAATATCAAAGAATTTCTCCGGGGGATACGCGGGAGACGAAAAGAGATCGATGACCTTGTACGGGAGCGGGAGCGTTTGCTGACCACTCTGGGCCCGCGGGCCCTGCGGCTGAAAGAAGTGGACGTGCAGACATCCCTGCCAGGGGACATGATGGCAGAGACAATGGCTGCCGTTGTGTCATTGGAACGGGAGATTCAGATCAGCATACATGACCTTGCCATGCAGCAGGCACGCGCGGAGCAGATGATTCGCCAAGTGGACAGCGATGTTCACCGGCGGCTTCTGCGTCTCTATTATTTTGACGGCCTGCGGTGGTGGCAGGTCGCGGAGGAAATGGAGTACACAGAAGCACACGTCAGAAAAATGCACAGCAAAGCATTGGAAGAAATAGCGCAAATTTTAAAAGATGATACAAAATGATACAAAGTTCTGTGATATTATATAAACTGAACAGAAAAGGAAATTCCCCTTTTACATCGCAATGAAACCATCTCACCAAAGAGCAGAGCAGCCAATGCGGCGGCTCTGTTTTTTTATAAGAATGCCGATTTTCTGTGATAATCACTTGACTTATATACTCAATGAGTATATAATATAAACAGAAAGGAGGTAAGCAGATGAAAAAGAAAACAAGAAAGAGCATCGAAGCAATCGCAAAACTTCTTCTCGGGTTAGCGGCCACGTTGAAGATGATCGCGGAAATCATCGATGCTCTCAAATAAAGGGGAGGGGCGAAAGCCCCAAACCTTTGCCAATAGTATATATCATCTGCAGAAAAAAATGAAGAACTGGAAATGGTTTTTGATTGCGTCTATTGTTTTTTACTGGATTACAGACGGGGACATCATCGCCTGCATCGCAGTGTTGGCCGCGGGACTATATACAATGGCCAGTGCAATAAAGGATTGGAAGAAAGCGAGGCGTGGACAATGACGATTGAACAGGCGAGAGAGCAAATGGGAATGAGCCGGAAAGACGTGTCTGAATGGTTGGGGATTCCCTACAGGACGCTTCAGAACTGGGAGATTGGAGAACGCCAGTGCCCTGACTATGTGGAGCGGCTGGTGGTTGAGAAG
Source organism: Eubacteriales bacterium (assembly GCA_030524225.1). Lineage (GTDB taxonomy): Bacteria > Bacillota > Clostridia > Lachnospirales > Lachnospiraceae > CAG-791. The sequence goes on along the minus strand of JAUNGV010000038.1, from coordinate 24,102 downwards.
ATCCTAAGAGGCAAGGAAGAGACGAAAGAAGAGCAATAAACAAAGATTGACCGGAAGAGAGCAAAGCGCCAAGAACGGCGCGGAGCTCTCTTTTTCTATGCAAAGAAAAAGAATTGACTCAATGGGAGCGGGACACAGGAAGCAGGAAGCGGACAAAAAGGAATGGTCAGAGAGCGGCCAGAGGGGAGCGGGCGCGGCCGTAGGTACTACCGGGAGCCGACAGGCATGCGGATCGGGGAAGGCGCGATGGATTCCCCCAAAAAATGAAAAAAAAATTTAGCGTTTCGTTACGAAAATAGATGCGAAGGTGGCACCGGGATGGTGAAACCTTAGATTTTTACGTTCGGAGGCAGACATGAGATTTGAAAAAAGACAGCTGAAAGATTTAAAGCCTGCAGAATACAATCCCAGAGTGGAGCTGCATCCGGGCGATCCGGAGTTTGAGCGCATTGCACGAAGCATCGAGGAATTTGGTTATGCGGATCCGATCATTATAAACGCGGACAACACGATCATTGGAGGTCATCAGAGGTGCAACGTGATGATGGCCTGCGGAATCGAGGAAGTGGACGTTGTTGTGCTCGACCTCTCAAAGGAAAAAGAGAAGGGACTTAACATAGCCCTCAACAAAATCACTGGAAAATGGGATGAAGACAAATTAAAGGATCTGCTGATCAATCTGGACGAAATTGGGTTTGATATCACACTGACGGGGTTCGAGCGAAGCGAACTGGACGATCTGGTTCTGAAAATAGATCATTCGCCTACAGCAGAGGATGACGGATTCGATCCGGAAAGCATGGACGCTGCCGTAGGAGAGGAGGCTGTGACAAAGCTGGGTGATGTGTGGATCTTGGGACGCCACCGCCTGCTCTGCGGAGACGCCACGAATGAAAACGATATGCGCAGGCTGATGGGCGGCGCAGAGGCAAGGCTGATCGTAACAGATCCGCCCTACAACGTAGCATACGGCGATAAAGTTTCGTCGAATCCGGACCTGACAAGCCGGGAGCGAGTGAAATCAGAAACCGGGGACGATATCCGCAACGACAAAATGGAGGATGAAGAGTTCAGCCAATTTCTCGACGCGGTATTTTTTAACATATACGGAGCGGCAGCTTCCGGCGCAGCGATCTATGTCTTCCACTCGGACAGCATGGGAGAGAGGTTTCGCCGTTCTTTCAGAGAAGCGGGGGTTAAACTGGCAGAGTGCCTGATCTGGGAGAAAAACACATTTGTACTCGGAAGGCAGGATTATCAGTGGAAGCACGAACCGATCCTGTACGGATGGAAAACCGGGAGCGGGCATTATTTTGTCGAGGATAGGTCACAGGACACTATTCTGAAAAATGATATGCCGGATCTGGAAAGCATGGACAAAGAAGAAATTCTCGCATGGATCAGGGAAGAGAATCCATATACCACGATCCAGTATGAGGCCAAGCCAAACAGATCGGAACTGCATCCGACGATGAAGCCGGTTCCTCTCGTGGGGAGGCTGATCGCAAACAGCAGCAAGCCGAACTGGACGGTGCTGGATCCGTTTTCGGGATCCGGAACAACACTGATCGCCTGCGAGCAGACGCAGCGGACGTGCTACGGTATGGAAATGTCTCCGCATTACTGCGACATCATTATAAAAAGATGGGAGGATCTGACGGGACAAAAGGCGGTGCGTGCGAATGAGTAAGAATGCCAAACGAAAAATAGACAAAATTTTATCGGGGGGGGGGTATAAATATGGCTGAAAATTACCAGCGCCCCGAGATTGTCGCGCAGCTTTTTGGTATAAGCGTCAGGAGAGTGCAGCAGCTCACGCAGGAGGGTGTCCTGCACTCGGAAAAGGTCGCAGGAAAGTCCGGGAAAATGTACGATCTGATCCCGACGATTCAAAGTTACGTGCAATACCTGTCCGATAAAGCATATAACCGGAAGATGTCCGATAAGGAAGCGGAGTTAAAAGAGCAGAAGCTCACCGCAGAGATTGCACTCAAAGAATCTCAGACAGAACTCCATCAGCTCCGGACGGATATCGCAAAAGGAAAGTACATCGCCGTGGAGGAAGTGCAGCTCGATTACCGGCGATTTTTCGTTGTTTTGAAGAAATTTGTCCTCGGCGTACCAAACCGGGTGGCGGGCATGATCTCTGGCTATGTGGATCCGGTGACGGCCCGCGCGATCGAAAAAGATATGTCGAGGGAAGCGGCAGAGCTCCTGCGCGGGTTTGTTCTGGCCGCAAAGGAGGAGGCGGGTGACAGTGAAAAGACGTAGGCGCTTCCGCTCATATGAAGTGCCCAAATACATCAAAGAAGCGCTGGAGATACTGCGGCCGCCGGAGGATATCACGGTCAGCGAGTGGGCAGAAAAGTACCGCATTCTCGATTCCAAGTCATCCAACATTCCCGGCGCGTGGCGAAATTCCGTCACGCCGTACTTACAAGGGATCATGGATGAGTTCAACCGGTGGGAAACGGAAGAGATTATATTCTGCAAGCCGACGCAGGTCGGTGGTACGGAGGCTCTGCAGAATATGCTGGGCTACATCGTGGCGCAGGATCCGGCCCCGACGATGATTGTTTATCCGACAGACGTACTCGCAGAAACGACCTCCGAGAACCGGATCATTCCGATGCTCAAAAACAGCCCATCTCTGCGGGAACACTACAACGGGCGCGCCTCCAGCAAGACGGAGCTGCAGTTTGACAACATGTATATCACGCTGGCGGGGTCTAATTCGCCGAGTTCCCTGGCGTCAAAGCCGATCAGATATCTCTTCCTCGATGAGGTTGATAAATATCCGGCGGCGTCGAAAAAGGAGGCGGATCCGATCTCTCTGGCAAGAGAGCGTACAAAAACATTCGTCAACAACCGAAAAATCTATATGTGTTCCACGCCGACGCTCCGCAGCGGTCATATCTGGGCGGCCAAGGAGGCGGCGGACAGGGAGAAGCACTACTTTGTCCCGTGTCCGCACTGCGGCGTCTACATAGAACTGAAGATGAACCAGATCAAATGGCCGGGGAAAGAGACCGGAATGAGCGATCTGGACCGTGTGGAATTTGCCAATTACGTTTGTCAGGAATGCGGGGAGGTGATCACCGACCAGCATAAAGCGGAAATGCTGCGTCACGGGGAGTGGCAGACCGTCAGAGAAAAAGGAAAGAGCGGGCGGAGCGTGGCGTTTTGGATCAATACGCTCTATAGTCCATTCACAAGATTTTCGGAGATCGCGAAGGAATTTATCAAATCACACGATGATCCGGACAGACTCCACAACTTTGCCAACTCATGGCTCGCGGAGCCGTGGGAAGACACCAAGCTGCGGACGAATGCAGATCTGGTGCTGGAGAACCAGACGGATCTGCAGGAATACATCGTACCGGCGTGGACGAAACTATTGACCGGCGGCGTGGACGTGCAGGAGAACTGCCTGTACTGGACGGTGCGCGCGTGGGGAGATTTCCTCACCTCGCAAAATGTGGCGCACGGTCAGGTACTGTCGCTGGAAGACATCACAAACGTCATGAATATGTCCTTCCAGAAAGAGGATGGCGGAAGAGCAATGGTGGACCTGTGCCTGATCGACTCCGGCGACCAGACGGACGCCGTGTACGATTACTGCATCTACAACACGGACTGGCTGCTGCCCTGCAAGGGAACGCAGACGATGCTCTCCCACTACAGACTCAGCACGGTCAATAAGCCGGGCAGTAAGGCGGTCGGCCTGACGCTCGTCCTTGTAGACGGCGGCAAATACAAGGATATGATCTACGCCCGCATGAAGAAAGAACGCGGCATGGGCGCGTGGATGGTGTACGCAGGGTGTGATCAGGAGTATGCGGAGCAGGTGACTGCAGAGCAGAAGATTGTGGAGCGTGCAAACGGCAGGGAGCGGACGAGGTGGCAGTTAAAAAGCAGCCATGCCGACAACCATTATCTCGACTGCGAGGTATACGCCGCGGCCGCCGCGGATATCCTTGGCGTAAGAAATCTGTTCCTGCAAAACAAGGGGGAGCAGGAGGGAATGCAGATCCCGCAGACACCAACGGCGCGGAATGCAGAGCCGGAGGCCGCCCAAAAAGGGAACAGATGGATTCCGGAATGCGAAAACTGGATCGGAGGAATGTAAATGGAACGAAGAGACGGAAGCGGGAACGCATGGGTGCCGGAACTGGTGGATCCGGGAAAGAAAACGTATGATACAGCCTCGCTCCTGCAGGAAGTAAACAGAGCCATCGCGGCCATCATGATCGGCGGGCAAAGCTACAAAATCGGAACAAGGTCGCTGACACGCGCCAATCTGACGGAGTTGCGCAACTTAAAAGCGGATCTGACGGCGCAGTTGGACGCGGAGGCGGGTGGGCCGCTGCTGCGCAATACGTCGGTAGCATTTTTTGACAGGAGGTAGCGGGATGGGATGGCTTGACAACATGATCGGGTGGATTTCTCCCCGTGCCGCCTGCGCCCGCGAGGCGTGGAGGCAGCAGCTTAATATTCTGCGCGGTGCAGGATACGACGCCGCAGGGCACGACAGAATCAACGCGGCGTGGCGGGTAAACAACGAGAGCGCCGATCTGACAGACCGGTATGCACGGGATACCATACGGGCCAGAGCGAGGGATTTGGAGAGAAATTCCGATATCGCCAACGCGATCCTGCACGCCTATAAGCGCAACGTCATCGGACGGGGCTTTGCTCTGCAGGCCCGCACAAAAGATGATGCGCTGAACAACCAGATCGAAGAGCTCTGGCAGGAGTGGACACGCCGCAGAAACTGCGACGTGACGGGACAGCAGTCGTTTAACCAGATGCTGCGCATGGCGGTGGTCAGAAAGAAAATAGACGGCGGCCTGCTTTTTAAAAAGTGCTACACCAGAGGCGGTCTGCTGCCGTTCAAGCTGCAGATCCTTGAGGTGGATGAACTCTCTTCCTCCGCCACGCAGGCGCACAGCCCGAAGAATCGCGTGGTGGGTGGTGTGGAATATGATGAGACCGGTGCACCGGTCGGGTATTGGATCGAACAGTATGCGATAGACGGGTGGGAAATCACGCAGCCGGTTTATCACAAGGCCAAGGACATTATTTTCTACTACTCCAAAAAGAGACCGAGTCAGCTGCGGGAAATTTCGGATTTTGCCCCTGTCCTTTCCCGCGTGCGGGATGTGAACGAATTCATCACGGCGGTATCGATTAAAGAGAGAATCGCCTCGTGTCTGGCGGTTTTTATCAAAAAGATCGTACCGACAACAGGGTTTGGACGAAATACGCAGGCTGCCGAAGCAAACATAGAATATGCCGGAAAGAGTATTACGCCCGGCATGATCATGGAGCTGAATGCCGGAGACGAGGCACAGATTCTCGATCCCGGAAACGGAGCATCCGACGCGGCGCAGTTCGTCAAAGCCCAGGAGCGTCTGATCGGAGCCGGGCAGGGGATCAGTTACGAGGCGGTGAGCCGGGATCTCTCCGGAACGACGTATTCAAGCGCCAGACAGGGAGCTATCGAAGATGATCTGGCATATCAGGAGGATATTGAGCTTTTGCAGGAAAACGTCATGGATGAGGTGTATGAGACCTTCGTGATCTCCGCGGTTCTGGCGGGGCTGCTCAATATCCCTGATTTTTGGGAAAACAAGCGCGCTTACCTGCGCCATGACTGGGTGGCAAGCCCGAAACGATGGATTGATCCGCAGAAAGAAGCCAACGCCAACAAGATCGCTATGCAGAGCGGACAAAAGACATTCAAGCAGATCGCCGCAGAGCAGGGACGCGACTGGAAGGAGCAGATCGACGACATGGCGGAGGCAATCCAATATGCACAGGAAAAGGGCGTAAGCGCGGCGGCGATCGGCATAGCGTCCGGAAAGGAGGAACAGGAAGATGAGCTCTTCACAGACGACGATGAATAAGAAGAGAAATAAGACACTCGGGCAGCGGGATCTGTACGCCGGAAATCAGATCCGCGCAGCGGATGAGGGAGGCGGAGGAAACCGGTTCGTCCTGAGTTTTTCGAGCGAGGAGCCTTACGAGCGCTTCTGGGGACGGGAAATCCTAAGCCACGCGGACGGGTGCGTTGACCTTGCAAGACTGAGCGAGATCGGTGTCGTCCTATTCAATCACGACCGCGATAAGGTTGTGGGGAAAATTACACGTGCGTGGGTGGAGAACGGGCGCGGAAATGCTGAGATCGAATTTGACACTGACGACAAAAGCCAGCTGATCGCCGAAAAGGTAAGAAGCGGCACGCTCAAGGGCGTCTCAGTCGGATACCGGGTAGAACGGTGGGAAGTGGTGGAGTCGGGGAGCAAGTCGGCGGATGGACGTTTTGACGGTCCCTGTGAAATCGCTACAAAGTGGATGCCGTTCGAAATCTCTATTGTTTCCGTACCAGCGGATGCCACGGTCGGCGTAGGCCGGGAAGCAGAGGAACAGGAAAAAAGAGAGGAAGCGGGAGCATCAAGGCTTGCTTTTTACGAGAGCCTTGTGACACTGAATCAAAATTACGGGAGGAAATCATGAACAAAAGAGAGTTACTGAGAAGTCTGTTAGCAAAACAGCAGGCGATTGTGAATGCGGCAAAAACCGGACAAAGAGATATGACGCCGGAAGAAGAGGGGCAGTTCCGGGCGCTGCAGGGGCAGATTGACGCCCTGCGGCCGGAGGCAGAAGCGGAGGAGCGCGCGGAGCAGGAGCAGAAGCGTCAGGCTGCGGTTACCGCAGAGCGTCAGAGAGTGACAGATATCACGACTTTGTGCCGGAGCCTTGGAGAGGATCCGGACGGGTACATCCGGGACGGAAAAAGCATCGAGGAGGTACGTGCGGCCATCCTTGACGGCATGATCCAGACGGGATCTCCTGCGAGAGTGCGGGTGCAGAAGGATGAAATGGACAAATTTCGGGCGGCTGCAGCGGACGCTCTGATGATCCGCGCGGGAAATGCACCGCAGAATACGGCAGAAGGCGCGGCGGATATGGCGGGCATGAGCCTGCGCGATCTGGCCATCGAGTGTCAGGTGCGGGACCACAATCAGTCCGCCGGTGACCTGATGCGAAAGAGCATGAGTGATCTGTACGGCGATCTGTGCAGGGATTTCTTCAATCCGACAGCGACGTTTCCGGCGATTATGGACAGCGCAATCAATAAGTCGATTGTCCATATTTATAAAAACACGAACACCACGTTCGAGCGCATCACCAGAAAGGGCACGCTGAAAGATTTTAAGCGGACGGATGGCCACGATTACCTGATCGGCGGCGTCGGCGATCTGCTTCTGGTACCGGAAAACGGAGAGCTGAAAGCAGATACGCATAAGGAGGCAACGCTTCCTACCAGAAAGCTCGACACCTATGGACGGCAGTTCTCCATGAGCCGTCAGGCGTTCATCAACGACGATATCGGATTCTTATCAGAAGTGCCGGGCATGTATGCGGCAAAGGCAAAGCGTCAGATCAATAAGGCGGTTTATTCCATCCTTTACAACAATGGCACCGTTTACGATGGGAAAACCCTGTTCCACGAAGAACACGGGAATCTGATGAAAACGGCGGGCGCGCCAAGCCTTCAGACACTGCAGGCGATCATCCAGAAGCTGCAGATGCAGAAGGATCCCTTCGGCGAGCAGATCATCGTAACGCCTGCGGCGCTCGTGCTGCCGGTAGGGTACGGATTTACAGTTGGGACGCTCTTTGCCAGCCCGACGATCAACACGGCGGATAACACGCAGGCAGCGAACCCGTTCTACAATTCCTCGCTGTCGATCGTCGAGGATCCGACGCTGAATGCGCTGGCGGGAACAAACGCCTGCCCGTGGTTCCTCGCGGCGTCGCAGAGCGATGTCATGGGCATTCAGGTCGATTACTTAAACGGGCAGGAGATGCCGACGTTCCGGAGGATGGAAGTGGCGGGGCAGCTCGGCTTTGTCTGGGATATCTACCTCGACTGGGGCATTACGGTAATGGACTGGCGCGGATTCGTAAAGAACCCGGGTGAAGTCATCAATCTCGAATAAGGAGGAAGAGTTATGAAGGCAATGTACTGGCAGACGGGAGACAATCTCGATTATGTCAACGGGACGGATGCGGTGATCGAACCGGGCACGGTGGTCAGCTTAAACGACGAGCGCATCGCCGTGGCGGCGACACAGATTGCGCCCGGAGCGGTCGGTGTGGTGGCGACCGTCGGCGTGTTTGTCATGGACAAGGCGGCGGGAGCAATCGCGCAGGGAGCAGCCGTATCGTATGACAAGACGGCGGACAAGATCGGTGCAGGCACTGCGAACATCCCGGCAGGATTCGCAGCGGAGGCGGCGGCCGACGCAGATGAGACTGTAAAGGTAAAGATCGGATGATTCTGATTGCAAACAGCGTCTTTACCTGTGCGGGCAGGCGCTATGTGCCGGGGCAAGCGCTGCCGGATATGGAAGAGGAGGAGACAAAAAAACTCCTGCAAATCGGGTACGCGGTAGAACCAATGACGAGGCGGTCACAAACGCTGCAGGAGAATCCGAAGGATCCGGAGCAGGAAAGACTCGAGGGACAGGAAACTGCCGGGGATCAGGGAGCCGCCGAGAAACAGGAAGTCACCGGGAAGCAGGCAGAGCGGCGCAAAAGGAAAGGGTAAGAGAATGTCAGCGTTTAAAGATATGATCGAGCAGGACAACCGTCAGGTGTTCATGAATTTCGAGGAGTTCGGCGAGGTCCACAACGTCGGCGGCAAGGATCTGGTGGTCATCATCGACAACAACGAGCAGATCGAGCGCGAAAAGAGATATCAGAACGTGACGCAGGAGGGGCTGTACAGAAAACAGCTCCTTTTTTATGCCCTGCGCTGCGAGATAGGGTTTCTTCCTGCGCCGGGGCGGTCGCTTACCTTTGACGGAAAGCCCTACATCGTGACGGATGCGCTCGATGAGGATGGTATTTTATCGATCAGTCTGGAGGCGGTTAGATCATGATTGTAATTGTGGATCCGGACAGGCAGATGCTGGACAGTATCGTCAAGTCCCTGAATGATGCCGGAGAAAATGCACAGAGCGCGATTCAGCAGGCGCTCAACGATACGCTCAAAACCTTAAAGAATGACTGGCACTCCGGCGTGCGGGCGGATTACACGATCAGGGCCGGATCGTTTAGAAAGTCAGACATCAAAACGAAAAACGCCACGAGAAGTCGCCTGATCGCGAGTGCGACGGTAAGAGGTCCTGTGCTATCTGCCTATGCCAACTATAAGCGCTACAAAAACACCGTCCATAAGGCGGCGCGCCTGCAGGTAAAGAGGGATGCTGCCGCCAAGGCCCTGCAGCTTGGGACTGGATATAAGGCGTTCGTGGCGACAATGTCAAACGGACACACCGGCATCTTCCAGCGTGTGCCGGGCACGCAGATGAAGAAAAAGAAGAACAAGGAAAAAATCAAGGAAATCATAGCGATGTCGGCGGCAAAAGCGGCAGAAAAAACCTACGAGCGGAGATTGAAAGAAGAAACACAGGATCACCTGCGGCTTGCGCTTCTTCGCCACATGAACAGAGCGCTGGCGGGGTGACAACACCACAAAACGGAGGGGAAGATGACAATTTTCGATCTTCAGGATGCAATGGCGGCTGAGATAGAGCGGATCACGGCGGATATGCGGTTTTTATCTCCGAAGGGAGAAATGACTGCCATGCGCGCCTACAAGCAGGCTCTGCCGACACGGGCGGTCGGGGAAATCGGAGGAGACGAGGACGATGAGGACCCTTATCCGTACTGCATTGTGCGGGCGGACAGCGGTGAAGCGCAGGGGGCGCTCGGCAATCAAAAGATCCTGATGATCCTGATTTTCGGCATTTACGATCCGACATCCGAGCGACAGGGTATGCAGGCGGCGATCAATATCGCCCAGCGAATCGTGGAACGCTTTACAACAGATCCGCTGCTGGACAACCGGTTCCGGTTGTCCAGCGAGGAAAAATTAAGATGGGAGACGGCGGCGGATGAGGATTATCCCTATTATTTTGCCGCCGTCTCCATGACGTGGGAGATCCCATCGTACAGAAGGGAGAGAGACAGATATGCCTAAGAACACAGCAGTACAGAACACAAAGGTCTATATCGGGCCGACGATCCGCGGTACAGCGGTGCAGGGGGCGGTTTACAGCAACGGCGTGCCGCCTAAGTTTGCGGCGGCGATGAAGGAGCTTCCGGCGCTCGCAAATTTGCTCGTTTCGCCAAAGGATGCGGCATATGAAATGGAAAAGCTGCAGGAGAAATCTTCGGCGGTGGCGATCTGCTATCAGGCGGCGCAGGAATACGCCGCAGCGAAGGCGGCAGCAAAAATGAAAGGAGCAAGAAGATGAGTGAGAAATATTATCATGGCGTGCGCGTGCAGGAAGAAGACAGCGGGGCGATCACGCAGGCCACAGGAACAGCCGGGCTGCAGGTGATTTTCGGAACAGCACCGGTAAACCTTGCCCAGGATCCGGAAGCGGTGGTCAATGTGCCAGTCGTGTGTGCGGACATGGACGAAGCAAAAAAGAAACTGGGATACAGTGACGACTGGGCGTCCTACACACTGTGTCAGGCGATGTATGCGAGCTTTCAGATGTACGCGGTCTCTCCTGTCGTTTTCATCAACGTGCTGGATCCCCAAAAGCATAAAAAGGACAACGCGGAAGCGGAATACCCGGTGACGGATGCCGTGGCGGCTGTGCCGGTATCCGGCGTGATTCGCTCGAGCGTTGCCGTAAAAATCGCAGGAGCGTCCGAGGGAGGGGATCAGACGCTTGCAGAAGATACGGACTATCTGCTCAGTTACACAGAGGACGGAAGCCTTTTGATTACGATGGTCTCCGATACAGCCAAAGCGGCGGCGATGGTTAAGGTGGTTTCCTCCAGCGTTGACCCGTCGGTGGTGACGGAGGCGGATCTGATCGGCGGGTATGACGCGGTAACTGGAAAAGAGAGTGGCCTTGAAGTGCTGCGCTGGGTATATCCAAAGACCGGCATGACGGCGGGGCTTGTATCTGCACCGGGGTGGAGCCATAAACCGGCGATTGCCGCGGTCATGATGGCAAAGTGCGGCGCGATCAACGGCGTTTTTCAGGCGATGTGCCTGCTCGACCTTGATACGGAGCAGGCGGACAAGTATACGGATGCGCCGGAGTACAAGGAAAACATTGCATACACGGGGAAGAATGCCGTTGTCTTGTGGCCGATGGCAAAAGTCGGACAGAAGGTAATGTACTACTCAGCGCTCTACGGTGCGATGGTCTCCTATACGGACGCCGCCAATGACGACGTGCCGAGCATATCCCCGTCCAACATCCTGCTTGGCGTAAGCGGGGCGGTGACGGCGGACGGAACCGAAGTGTATATGGACAGGGAGCAGGCCAATACCTTAAACGGCGCGGGCGTCGTGACGCTCCTGAATGAGACCGGGTGGCGCAGCTGGGGAAACAATACGGCTGCCTTCCCGGGGACGCGGGAGACAAAGGACCGCTGGATTGCCTGCAAGCGGATGTTTATCTGGGAGGCAAACAGTCTGATCACGATCTATAACGCGCGCGTGGACAGCCCGGCAAACTTCCGGCTGATCGAGTCGATTGTAGATGCCGAGAACATCAGGCTGAACAGTTACATGGCGGCGGGCAAGCTGGCAGGCGGAAAGGTGACCTATAACGAGCAGGAGAACGACATCGAGAACATTCTTGACGGGAGACTGACGTTTCGGGTATCCATCGCAGCGTGGACGCCGGCAGAGGACATTTTGTTCATTTTGAAGTTTGATCCGGATATGCTGCGCGAAGCATTGGCAGGGTCGTATGAAGGAGGTGAAGAGGCATGAGCAGTCCGTTATTATTCCCGGAAGTAGTCAATAATTTTAACGTTTATTCGAATGGGGACAAATTTGAGGGCGTCTCCGGAGAGGTGACGCTGCCCACAATAAGCGCAATGACCGCGACGGTATCCGGTGCGGGGGTTCTTGGCGAGTACAATGCAGCTGTCGTCGGCATGACACAGTCCATCACGCAGGAGATTCCGTTCCGGATCATCAACAAGGAGTATTTTGGCTTGATTGCTATGGGCAAGCAGACTGACATCACGCTGCGCTCATCAATCCAGAATGTCGACCGCTCATCCGGCGGTGCGGTGAGCACATCCGGCATGAGACTTGTGTTTAGGGGCCGCCCGACAGCCCACAACATGGGACAGCTCAGGCAGGGTGATTTGATGAATGCCTCGGTAACACTCGAGCTGACCTATATACTGATCGAGATGGATGGGGCAACGCTCTTAGAGCTTGACAAACTAAACAGCGTCTACACCGTCAACGGAGAGGACCTGTTAAAGAACATCAGAAATCAGTGCTAAAGAAGGAGGATATCATGGCGAACGAGCTGGAAAAGACGGGCGGAGAGGTGGTAAGCGCAGAAGAGGCGATCGTGGAAGAGGGAGCGCTGGTCATCTCGCTTACCAAGCCTTATAAATTTGAAGGCAAAGAATATAACCGGATTGACCTGACCGGACTTGAGAACATCAGGGCGGCGGACATGATCAAGGTCAACCGGAAGCTGAGCCGGGGCGGCAATGAAGATACTGTGCAGGAGCTCTCGCTGGAATACGCGATCACGCTGGCGTCCGTGGCAACTGGTCAGCCGATTGAATTTTTTGAAATGATGCCGCCGAATCTGGCCATCAAGGTCAAGAACCGGGTGATCGGTTTTTTATTCAGGTGGGGGTAAAGCCGAAGGACGCGGCTTATCTGCGGAAGATGTGTATCCGGTTATCCATCGCAATGCGGACAGGCATGGATTATTTCATGGGCCTGTCCGTGATTGATTTAATAGAAATAATCCGCGAGGTCGGCGAGGAATTTAAGGAGCGGGGGTAGCAAAATGGCAAGGTCCGAATATGAAATGGCGGTCAAGATCGCCGGTCAAATTGAACAGTCGTTTTACAACTCCACGCGCCTGACCAAAAAGGAGCTGCGGGCGATCGCGAAGGAGGCGGCGGCCACAAAAGCATCGGTGCCTGCGCAAATAAAGCAGGGGCTTTCCGACGCCAAACCGGCCTTTGACGGGCTGGAAAGGGTGGCAAAGACGGCTTTTACAGGAATCGTGACGGCGGCAACCATCGCCGGGAGCGGGATTGCTGCCGGAATCGTGGGTTCCATCAGCGCAGGATCAGAGTTTGAATCCGCGTTCGCGGGCGTCAAAAAGACCGTAAATGCAACGAGCGCAGAATTAAATGAAATGCGCGACGACATCCGCGACATGGCAAAAGATATGCCGCAAACGGCGTCGGAGCTCTCGGAGATTGCAGAGTCCGCCGGTCAGCTCGGCATCCAGACGCCAAACATCGTCAGCTTTACCAGGACGATCGCAGACCTCAAAGAGGCGACCAACTTAGGGGATGAAGGAGCGTCGGAGATGGCACAGTTTGCCAATATCACCGGCATGGCGCAGGATCAGTTTGACCGTCTTGGCAGCTCTATTGTTGCACTCGGAAACAACACGGCGACGACCGAAGCGGACATCATGGGTATGGGAATGCGGATCGCGGCCGCCGGAACACAGGTCAAACTGTCGCAGGCGGATATTATGGGATATTCTGCGGCGCTCGCTTCCGTGGGTATCGAGGCGGAAGCAGGAGGCAGCGCGTTCTCAAAGCTCCTTGTCAATCTGCAGCTTGCTGCGGAGACGGGGAAAGGGCTTTCTGATTACGCGGCGGTGGCCGGTATGACCGGATCGCAGTTTAAAAAGGCGTTTCAGGAGGATGCCACGACCGCGATCAATGCCTTTTTGGGCGGCCTGAACGATACGGAGCGAAACGGCAAGAGTGCGATCGCCGTGCTGACCGATATGGGTATTACGGAGGTGCGACTGCGGGATACGCTCCTGCGCGCGGCAAACGCCAGCGGAATGTTCGGCGATACTCTCCAGATTTCCAATCAGGCGTGGAAAGAAAACATCGCTCTGACCAATGAAGCAGAACAGCGCTACAAGACGATGGAGAGTCAGGCGGACATCCTGAAAAATAAGATTACCGACATTGGTATTGAGAACTATGATGAGATGCGTCCGGCGCTGACAGATCTGCTTGGGATCGCGAATGAGTTCGTGGATGAAATCGCCGGAGAGGATGCGATCGGCGACTGGATCCGCTCGTTTAACAAGAACCTGCCAACCATGGTGCGCCAGACCAAACAGGCGGCGGCTTCGGTAAAGGAATTTGCCGGGCCGTTTTTACAGGTAGGAGGATGGCTTGCGGATAATCCGGGTGTGATCACCGGGGCGATCGTCGGCATCGGATCGTCACTGATGACGTACAAAGTGGCTTCCGGCGTGATGTCGTTGGCCACCTCTCTTGGTGCGCTGGGGCCTGCGGGTTTAGCGATCCTCGGAATCGGCGGCGCTGCGGCGGTGATCACCGGTATCAGCACTGCGGTCAAAAAGAGCGCGGCAGACGCCAAAAACGCAAATCTCGCCAGGCACTTCGGCGACATCTCGCTTTCCCTCGACGACCTGCAGGAAGCGGCGGAGAGCATCATAAAAAGTAAAGATCTGGACAAGGTACGTACAGCCCTGAGTGCCTTTGACGAAGTCAAAGATCTGGACGAGAGCATATCCGACACGGTCAGAGAAATCCAGAAATCAAACTGGAAGGTCTCGATCGGCATGGATCTCTCCGATCAGGAGAAGCAGGAGTATCAGGATAATATCGCGGCGTTTGTCCAGGAGACGCAGGACTATGTCTCCCAGAAACAGTATGCGGTCAGCCTTGCCATTGGAGTGCTGTCAGACGGTGATCTGCAGAGCCAGAACATGATTGATCAGGTCAATCAGTTTTATTCCGGGAAGCAGGCGCAGCTGGCGGCACTGGGGAAAGAACTGAACGAAGCGATCACCGATGCGTTTCAGGATGGTCTGCTCGATATCGACGAAGCGGCAAGGATCTCGCAAATCCAGCAGCAGATGGCGGACGTCAAAGCGGCGCTGGCCTCGAGCGAGTTTGACGCGCAGATGGATCTGCTCGGCATGAAATACGGCGGCGATTTGGATGCAGACAGCTTCAAAAATCTGCAGGCGGAACTCACAGAGCAGGTCAATGCGGCAACAGCAGACTACGACGAGGCGTTTGTAAACGCACGCGCCGCACAGGGAGAAATGCTGAAAGCCGGAGAAATTACACAGGCGCAGTACGACTCCAACGTGGAATCACTGGAAGAAAATTACAGGAACCAGATCGCGGATCTGCAGAGCCGGGCGGCACAGTTCCAGACGCAGACCATTATGAACCAGTACGCTGATGAAATCGGCGGACTTGAACCGCAGATTTCACAGCAGCTGCGGGATGTGCTCGGCGATGCTCTGCAGTACATCGACACCACAGGAAACGCCGTCGGAGGGTGGGACGCGAAAACACTGCTCTCCGAGATGGGAATTGACAGCTTAAGCAGCGACACGAGGGACGCCCTGCGGGATCTCTGGGAGGAACTCAAGCCGCAGGCGGAGGATATGCAGGCGCTAGCCGCGCAGTACACGGCGGCAGGGCAGGAGATTCCGGAAAGCCTTTCCAAAGGAATTTCTGAGGCGGCCACCATCGGAATCATGGCAGGCGATGAGGAAGCTATGTACGCCGCGCTGGGAGAGGCGGCCAGAGACTCCGAGGAGTATCAGGAGACGCTGAAAACAATGCAGGAGCAGGGAACCTACATCCCGGAAGAGCTCGCACAGGCCATCGGTAACAACAAGGAGCCGGTGCGGCAGGCAGCGCAGGAACTTTTTGCCGTGGCACAGGAAGCGGCATCCGGCGCATTCGGAAACGGACTCGACATAAACGTGCGGGCCAATGTCAGGACAGCCACCGGAAACATCTCGCAGGCTCCGGCGACGAACAAGGGACTTGCTCCGACGGCAAAGCTCCGGGGCCATGCGGAGGGCGGTATTTTTGACACGCCGCATATCGCGTGGTTCGCAGAAAAGGGGCCGGAGGCGGCGATCCCGCTCGACGGATCGCAGAACGCCGCTGATCTTTGGCGCAAAACAGGGCAGCTCCTCAATATGCCGGGACTTTCCGGCGGTCAACAGGAAAATGCTGCGTTGGAGCAGGTACTGCAGACATCTGGGGCGCAGTTCATGTTTGCGCCGGTGATTAACATTACCGGAAGCGGCCTTACCAAAGAGGACGTGCAGGAGGCTCTGGAAACAGAAGAGGAACACTTCGCCGCCCTGATGAACCGGTGGCAGAAGAATAACGGACGGCTTTCATTTGGTTAGGAGGCGCGATGTATACGACAAAATCAGGCCAGTGCTGGGATGAGGCGGCAAAAGCTGTGTACGGGAACGAGAAATACGCGGGCGTCCTGATGCAGGCAAACCGCCGGCAGCTTAGCGTTTTTGTTTTTCCGGAAGGGATAAAACTGGAGACACCGGAGATAAAGCAGGAAACCGCAGGCGGGGCGCTCCCGTGGAGGACGATGTGAGCCGCGGAAGATGGACTGCCGTCGGGACGGTGTACGGCGGCAGCGGTCAGATCGAATATTTATCGGAAAAGAACGAGTCGTTCACCTATACGGACGTAGCGTCCGGGGAGAGCGACTCGATTTCGATTACGCTCGGAAAGTGGAGAGACGGCTGGCAGCCACAAAAAGGGGACCGGATCGCCCATATGTGCCGGTTTTCAAACTGGGAGGCGGATGGCGATGTGTGGGAACTGCAGTGCGGAGATTTTCAGCTGGATGATATCACCATATCAGGACGGCCGCTCTCGATAGAGGTAAAAGGGACATCAATCCCGGCCTCCGCGTCTTTTAATGCGGAGCTTCGCACCAAAACATGGGAAAAGGTAACGGTGCGGGAGATTGCGGAGGAAATCGCAGGGCGCGCCGGAATTAAACTTCTCTACGACGCGGACGACATCGAAATACAGTCGATGGAACAGGACGAGCAGACAGACTGTAAGTTTTTGTATTCCGTATGCGAGCAGTACGGACTGGCCATGAAAGTGTTTTCCAGCCGCCTGATTATTTTTGACGAAGGGATATACGAAGCAAAGGTAAGCGCGGCGACGCTCCGGGAGAGTGACTTTTTGCAGTGGTCGTACAACACAACAGTCGG
Organism: Eubacteriales bacterium; assembly: GCA_030524225.1. Taxonomy (GTDB): domain Bacteria; phylum Bacillota; class Clostridia; order Lachnospirales; family Lachnospiraceae; genus CAG-791. The sequence goes on along the minus strand of JAUNGV010000038.1, from coordinate 7,006 downwards.
AGGGACTTATACAGGCGCAAAGCTATCCTACTCCGACCCCGGAAAGGGAAAGGACCAGAAAGTAACCGTCGGAGGAGGAGAGAGAATTCTGAACATCAACAGGGAGGCTGATAGCGCTGAGGACGCGAGAAAAAAGGCGCTAGCAGAACTCAACAACGCCAATAAACGGGCGGTCACTTTTTCCGGAAATCTCTTTCCGCGGCGGGAAATCGCAGCGGGTGCATGTATTTCTCTTGAAGGATTTTCCGCGCTCGGGGTACCGGACGGAAATTATTATCTGGATAAGGTGGTCACAAAAGTAAGCGGAAAGGGAGCATCATCGCAGGCGATCACGGCACACTGGACAGGATACCGCGCGGACGGTGCGGAGGTTTTGCTGGATTCGCAGCTGCAGGAAGGAAGCGGAGAAACGATAGCATACACGGTGGAAGATGGAGATACCCTCTGGTTGATCGCGCAAAAAATCACCGGCAACCCTCTCATGTATGAAGAGATCTACGAACTCAATAAAGAAACTATAGAAAGCGAAGCGGTAAGCCGAGGAAAAAAGGATTCCGGGCACGGGCATTGGATATTTGCGGGAACCATTTTGCAAATACCAGTCGAGGAGGATGAAGAGGATGAAGACGAATAACTCCGCAATCCGAAAAGGAAAAATTTCATCCATCAACTACGAGACGGGCATGGTGAGGGTGACGTACAGCGACAGGGGCGACGCCGTAACAGCAGAGATCCCGATGGTAAACAACGGGGAAGAGTACCGGATGCCGAAAATTGGACAGGACGTACTGGTCGCCCATCTTTCCAACGGCAGCAGCCGGGCGGTCGTTCTCGGGACAATCTGGAATCAAAAAGAACACCCCTATGAATACGGTGAAGGAGTGTACCGAAAAGATCTCTCCAATAAAAGAGGCGTTGCCTACATCAAATACGACGATGCGACCGGGGAGTACATGGTGCGCGCGGCGAAGATATCCATAGACAGCGTGGATGAGACGGTGATTCAGGGACCGCACTTGAAAATGGAAGCAAATCTTACCATGCGGCAGGAGGCGGCAGAAACCACGCTGGTGCTGCCGGTAGTGCGGCTGGAAGGAAATATGGAGATTTCCGGCGCGGATGCACAGGTGGAAATGCGGGTGAAAGGGTACGAAGTGCAGAGCGGCGAAGCACTCGCTCTGGAAGCGGGGGAGAGCGCCAGCATATCCGCAGGAGAAACGCTGACACTGCGGGACAAGGAATACACTACGACGCTCAAAGAGATCATGGATCGCTTAAAAGCGCTTGACGGAGGGAGCTGATGGGACAAATCGGAAACTGGGGAACCACAATATCCTTCGAGACGTCAGATCAGCGGATCCTGACGTTTTCGGATTTTAGCGTCAAAGTGGCGGGGAACTGGTCATCGCATAACGTGATCGGCCAGAAAGCAAGGTCAGAGTTTGGCGGTGCGGCGCTGCGCACGCTCACCTTTACGATTCTGCTCAGCGCCTCGCTTGGCGTTCGGCCGCGCACGATGCTGGAGCGTATCGAGGATGCAGTCGAACACGGAGAAGTCGGTTATCTGGTGATCGGCGGCAGGATGGTCGGACGGCATCGGTGGAAATGCACACAGATGTCAGAGACATGGGACACCGTGTATGCAGGAGGAGAACTGGCCAGCGCAAAGGCAAGCCTGTCAATGGAGGAATACCTGTGATGAATGTGGAGGATGTGAAAATCCTGTTTGATTTTACAACAGACGACGAGCAGAAAGTGGACGATATCAGAAGGTGCCTGTCGATGCTTTATGCTACGCGCACGGGAGAGCAGCCACTTGACCGGGAATTCGGAATCGACTTTTCTTTTTTGGATAAGCCTCTTCCGGTCGCCAAAAACCTGTTCGCGGTGGAAGTGGTAGCAAAGACGCAAGTCTATGAGCCCCGCGTGGCTGTGCAGGCGGTCACATACGAGTTTGAAGAGCAAGAGGGGCGGATGTATCCGGTGATACACCTGCAGAAAGGGGATGAGTGGTAATGGACATCAAAAAAAGCCTGCAAAGCTATCCGGAGATCTCCTTTATTGACAACATGACAATCGATCAGATGCAGGGGCAGATGATCGATGATTTCCAGAAAAAATACAGGGAGCTGACCGGAAGAGAACTACCGCTTGCCAAAGCGGATCCGTTCCGGATGATCTTGTATGCATGCTGCCTGCAACTCTATCAGGGGATGCAGTACAGCGACAGTGCCGCAAAGCAGGGGCTGCTCAAATACAGTTTCGGGGACGCTTTGGAAAATCTTGGAGCGTTAAAGCGGGTGAGCAGGTCGCAGGGAGCGGCAGCCACAGCGCGCCTGCGCTTTACGCTTTCCGCCACGCGCCCCGCCGTAGTGCTGATTCCGGCACAGACGCGCGTTACCGCAGGTGATCAGATCTATTTCCAAACGGTGGAAAATCTCGAAATTCCGATGGGGAGTCTGACCGGGGAAGTGACGGCGCAGTGCCGTCAGACCGGAACGATAGGCAATGATTATGCGATCGGAGAACTGAAAACGCTGGTGGATCCGGTTCCCTATGTGGACAGCGTAACAAATATTACGGTATCAGACGGCGGCGCAGATGTGGAGGACGATGAAAGCCTTGCGGAGAGAATCTATCTGGCCCCGTCCTCCTTTTCAACGGCGGGGCCGGACGATGCATATATTTACTGGGTCAAAACCTTTGACACGGCGATTGAAGATGTTCTGGTAATGTCGCCGGAGCCGGGTGTGGTCGATATCAGGTTCACGATGGCGGGTGGGGAAATTCCGGAGGAATCTGTGACGGAACGCCTGCAGGAATATCTGGCACAGGAAGATATCAGGCCGTTTACGGATCACGTCAAGGTTCAGACACCGGATCAGCAGACCTATGCGATTGATCTGACCTATTGGATCAATAACAGCGACAGGACGCAGGCAGCAGTGATCCAGAACGGCGTAGAGGACGCTGTGAAGCGGTATACGGCATGGCAGCGGGAGAAGATCGGAAGAGACATCAACCCGGATAAGCTGCGCGCCCTGATCATTGCAGCCGGAGCCAAAAGAGTGGAGATTCGCGCGCCGGACTACACGGTGCTCTCCAAAACCGCACTGGCTATCATGGAGGAAGAAACGAAGGTACTGTACGGAGGGATAGAGGATGATTAAATTACAGGATTCCGACATCCGCCAGATTGTGCCGCAGCATATCCGAAACGATCCGCGCGTGCAGGCACTCGGTTATGCCATGCACCGCCAGATGGCACAGTGGATGCAAACGGCGGATCTGACAGGCATTTACGATGCTATCGATAAGATTCCGGATGCGGTTTTAGATCTCCTCGCGGTAGAACTCCGCGCGCCGTATTATGACGCAGCTGCGATGTCGACAGACCGGAAGCGGGAAGCAATCAAAAATGCACTGTACTGGCACTACCACGCGGGGACACTGCGGACGGTTCAGGAACTGGTGGAATTTGTCTGGGGACCATGCAAAGTATTGGAGTGGTTTCAGTACGGCGGCGCGCCGTATACGTTTGAGATCGAATTATTTGACCTTAACAATATCATCGCGGACGATCCGATGAATGCTTTTCTGGCAGCGCTGATGAAGGTCAAAAATACGAGGTCGTGGCTTACGGCGATAAGGTTCCATCGGCGCGCAGACCTCACCGTGCACACTGGCTCTGCGGAGCATGGTGTGACGCGGCAGGTCATTATCGACTACTGGGTGGATTCGTACACGGACAATATTGATCTGCACACTGGGGCGGCGGCTGTTCCGTACACGCGTCAGAGCGTTGTTGATTACTACAGAGTGTCCAGACGCAGTGATATGGCTGCGCAGGCGGCGGTGGCGACCGTACAGACGACCCGCCAGACTATCAAGGAGGCATAGATGGGAGTATTTAAGAGTGCGGTTCTGACCGCACAGGGAAATGATCTTCTGACGTCGGCTGTCGCCGGGCGGCAAATCGAATTCACACGATTGGTCACCGGCAGCGGAGTTTTTACAGACGATGAAAAGGAACGGTCATCACTGGAAAAAATGACGGCACTCAAAGCGCAGCGTCAGGAATTTACGTTTTCAACGTGGGAAAAGCAGAGCGAAACCAGCGTGCTTTTGACGGCGCTGATTACCAATCGGGAACTGTCGGAAAGCTACAAAATGACAGAGATTGGTATTTACGGAAGAGAAGTCGGTGCGGATACAGATATCCTCTGCTCAATCGCTGTCACGGAAAACATGGATGTGACAGATACATTTCCGGCTTACAACGGCCTGCGGGAAACGCAGATCATTCAGGACTACTATATAACAGTCTCCGCAGATGCGGATGTGACCGTCAATACGCAAGGGGCTGCGGCGCTGGCAGAGGATCTGGAAGCGCTTCGGGAAAATCTTTATACACAGATTTCAATCATAAAAAACACACGTCACGTTTTTGTCGGGCCTATTGAGACTCAAATTGAAAACGGGGACGTGTTGCTGATCGCAGATATAGACGGGGAGAGCCCGGATCCACCGACGCCAAGCGGCGAGTTTTTGGCCGCGGCTCCCACCAATATGGTGATCTCGGCACAGGCTCCGACAGACGGCACCCCAAACTGGGGCATCATAGAGGGGACACTTACGATAGGCAGCACTCCGGAGGAGGATACGACCTTCTTCGGGCAAGTATAATACACATTTTTATAACAGGAGGAAGGAACAAATGGCAAATGAAAGAGTACTAATGGCCCGCAACACAGCAGCGGAAGGCGAGGCGGCAGTTTGGGAGCCGTATTTCCCAAAATCGGTGGTCGATGCGATCCTGGCAAGCGACAAGGCCGGAGAGACCAAAACGGTCGTCGATCTGATCAACGAGCGGATCCAGTCCGTGGTAGGATCGGCCCCGGAAAATTTTGATACGCTGCAGGAGATCGCGGCGTATATCGAGAGTCACCAGGAGGTGGCAGACGCCCTGCAGGCGGCGGTAGGCAATAAGGCAAACAAGGATGAGATAGTTTATAAAAATCAGACGGCCAGCACGGTGGCGGTCGGCGGCATCCCGGCGGGCTATGTCCCTCCGGCGGCGGGCATCAACGCGACGGAGCTCCTTGACAAGATGCTCCACGCCTATGTCGCGCCCAAGGTAACAGCGGCGGCAAAGCCGACCAATGGCGGCGTCTTTGAGGTGAGCACGTCGCAGTCTGTGACGGCGGTAGATGTGACCATCACGTTCGGATCTACGACGATCAAAAAAATCGAGATTCGCGACGGCTCCACTGTGATCGGATCCCTTACCTCCGGCATCAAAGCAGGCGTCAATACGGTAACGCTTGCGACTGCCCTGACCGTAACAGCCAACAAGCAGCTGACGGCGGTGGTAACAGATGGAGAGGATAAGACGGTATCTGCAGGCACGGGCTCCTTTACTTTTGTCTCCCCGTACTACTGGGGAGCGATTGCGGCAGGCGCAGCGGTGACGGCGGCGCTGATCAAAGCGGCGACCAAGGTGGTGCAGGCCAAGGGCAGTAAGTCCTTCAATTACACCTGCAACAACCAGCGGATGCTGATCGCTTATCCCAAGTCCTACGGTGCGCTCAGTAAGATCCTGGATGCCAACAGCTTTGATGTGACCGGCACCTTTACCCAGAGCACTGTCGCTGTTGACGGCGTGGATTATTATGCATACGCCACCAGCGATCCGACGACGGTGTCGGCATTTAAAATGACGTTTAATTACTGATAAACAGGGCAAAAAGGAGGATTATACAATGGGATTTACAGATAAAAAGGGTATTACAGTTGCATCGGGATTCAAACTGCAGGCGGGTGCGCTGCTGGACGCGCGCTGCCAGATGGATACGATCGCCGACCGCGATCAGCTTGTAACGCTTAACGCGGTGACGGAGGGCCTTGTGGTCTACGTCAAAGAGACCAAAACCACGTATGTGTACAATGGCACCGGATGGGATACGCTGGCCAAGGGATCGGGCTATACGCATCCGACAACGCCGGGCAATAAGCATATCCCGGCAGGAGGATCAGAAGGTAAAATCCTCGGCTGGTCAGCAGACGGAACAGCCGCATGGGTGGACGACAAGGATACCACCTACAATCCGGCCACTGCGCAGGCGGCAGGTCTTATGTCTGCGGCAGATAAGAGCAAGCTGGACGGGGTCACAGCGAACGCAAACAATTACACCCACCCGACAACGTCCGGCAATAAGCATATCCCGACAGGCGGATCGGCGGGTAAGATCCTCGGCTGGTCTGCCGACGGCACGGCTGCATGGGTAGACGACAAAGACACCACCTACAATCCAGCAACTGCGCAGGCGGCAGGTCTGATGTCTGCGGCGGATAAAACCAAGCTGGACGGAGTGGCGACAGGGGCAAACAATTACACCCATCCGGCAACCCACGCGGCGTCGATGATCGTGCAAGACGCTACGCACCGATTTGTAAGCGATGCGGATAAACAGGGGTGGGCGGACAAGTACACCAAAAATGAGGTGGATAATAAACTCTCTGCTTTGGAGACCAAGATCGACTGGAAGGAGTCGGTTGCGACCTACGCTGATATCGCGACGGCTTATCCGACTCCGGAGGACGGCTGGACGGTCAACGTCAAGGATACGGATATCACGTACCGGTACACCGGAGACGAGTGGATTGCAATCTCAGCCAATTCGATCCCCCTTGCAACGGAAGAGCTTGATGGCCGCATGAGCAAAGCGGATAAGGCAAAGTTGGACGGTATCACTGCAGGGGCCAATAAGTACACGCACCCGACAACGTCTGGCAATAAGCATATCCCGGCAGGCGGATCGGCAGGCAAGATTCTCGGCTGGTCAGCAGACGGTACGGCTGCATGGGTGGACGACAAGGATACTACCTACAGCGCGGCAACTGCGCAGGCGGCAGGTCTTATGTCTGCAGCGGATAAGAGCAAGCTGGACGGCATCACTGCAGGGGCCAATAAGTACACGCATCCGACGACATCCGGCAATAAGCA
>JAUNGV010000037.1 GCA_030524225.1 Eubacteriales bacterium | reverse complement strand
TTCCAGGACTGCTCTGCTGCTGGGATTATGGGCCATGCGCACCGCGTTAAAGCCCGCTTCCTTTAATTTACGGATTCTTCTCTTTTCCACGGACTTATAAGTTGCCGCGCCAATAACTCCCGCATCGTGATGAATACACGCGCCCCGGAGCTTTACCACTTCTCCATTCAAGCGAAATCCTCTCGCGGCATCCACACCAAGACTTCTGATTCCAAAGCGTTCTCTGCTCCGATCCCACTCCCGTTCTCCTTCCGTCACCACGCTTTCACAGAAGTATAGAACAGGTGTGTCAATCCCCCATCTCGTAATATCCTTTACAAAAATTCGCTGCCTGCACACCGTCTGCGAATTGCCCTGCAGTGTCACTGGTATGGTCTCTTCGCCTACTGTTTTCCCCTGCCCGTCCCTGATCAGGGAATGCAGGGATACCGTTGCCGTTCTCCTTGACTTGTTACATACCGTCGTTTCGACATAAATGATCGCCGCATGCTCCTCAATTTCCATCGGCGTTACTTTCACTCCATTTGGAGCAATGTGAATCAATTCCCCCACCATCAGATTTACCGGTCGGTATATGCCAGCCCCGGAATACCAATGCTGTTCCTTTCCTGATTTTGCCGTTACTGTCAGGATATTGGTATCCCCATACTTCAAAAACGGATCAAGGCATACCGTAAATCCAGTGTATCCACAATGCTTCCTGGCCACCGCATTCTTGTTCAGCAGGATCTCCGCATCCCGAAACACACCCTCAAATTCCAGATAGACGGACCTTTCTTCCCATTCTGTCGGTGCGTCCAATCTCCGCTCATACTGATACGTCTTATCCGGAAAATATCCCTTCTGATAACCGTCCTCCATCTCCGGGTCTCTCGTCTGGCTTATGGCGGCGTCGTGCGGAAGCATAATCTCCCTTACCTCACCCTTAAATCCAGCCAGATCCGTCACCGATGCTTTTTCACCTACCATCCATTTCTGATTCAAAACCTGTTTTATCATGAAATTCTCCTTTTATAAATTATGCTGTCCCGTGACATCTCTATTATGTTTTTTTTATTCAAACAGCACAATTTCAAAAGGCGATTCCTTGATCGTTCCGGCAGCAAAAAAGCTTGCATATTCCGACCACTTATTATATTCTCAACAATGGGAGGATTGCCCCGTCGCAAAGATCGCTCTGTCATGGAGGTACAAATGCTGATGCAAAATATTAACGACTGGTTTGACAGGATTCAGCAATCTGCCGATGAAGTGACCTCGGCGGATCCTATGGCATATATTGAAAAAAACAGCAGTATCACAAATCTGCCTGATCACTCCCGCTCTCCAAGCGATCTGATTGTCCTGATCGCGGCCCGTTCCTCCAGAGAAGGACTTTACGACATCTATACGCGTTCTTTACCGGGCGGACAGCATATCGCTTCCAGCTTCTCTTTTCCGGATGATTACCCGGCGCAGGAACACAGTCACAACTATATCGAGTTGGCTTTCGTTCTGAACGGCTCTATGCATATTCGCTTTGAAAATCACACGGAAACATTTGAAACCGGTGAGATCTGCCTGATTAAACGCGGGATTCTGCACTCTGATCTTCTGAAACGTGACAACAGTATTATTCTATACCTCGGAATTGCTGACAGTTTTTTTGACAAGACGCTTCTGGCTGATTTTGCCTCTCATACCTCCGAAGCCTTTATACGGGATATTATTGTAAAGAAACGCATGGAACATGATTTTGTTCGTTTTATTCCAAAGCATATCTCCGGTTCCGTCCCCCGCCTCTATCTGAACATTCTAGAGGAATTCTACTGTCTGAAACCTGGATATGTTCGCCTGATTCAGGGCTACAGCGAACGCATCCTATGCCTGCTTCCCGCTGAATATCAGGTCTCTCTGACTAAAATTGAACATAAAGAATATTTATATCATGTTTATCAGGATGTGAAGTCTTATATAGAAGCGCACTACGACACCGTAACCACAACCGAATTATCCCAAATCTTTGGCTACGGTCCTGACTATTTTAACCGTCTGATCAAACGGTTTTCTCAAAAAAGTTATACAGAATTGCTACAAGGCACCCGCATCAAGGCGGCCGCCTCTCTTTTGGAGACCACGAAGCTCTCTGTGGAGGCTGTCTCCCAGCTTGTCGGGTACAGCAATCTCGGATTTTTTTATCGCACATTCCGCGCCGCATACCACTGCACACCAAAAGAATACCGCCGAAAAATGGGCCCGGAACATCGCCATCTCTCACCCATCTGAGAGTCCCTTCACTATATCCTCATAGATAACCAGCGCAACATTTCCCATCTCTGCCGCTCTGTCCCGGCAGCCTTTTGTGAATCCGGTTTTGGCAAAGAGATAAAAATGCTTTTCCTTATAGTGAAACAGACCGCTCCGTCCCACGAGGGTTTCCAGCACACCGAGATCAATCTTTTCGTTCGTCCACTTACACTCGCCAAATAGCGCGGCATCCTGATCCGCTCCCATGATATCAATCTCTTCCTGCGACTTTGTCTTGGGGTTTGTTCCCCACCAACGTCCGAGCTCGCTGAAGCTCACAGGGCATTTTCCCGCCAAAAGCAGCTTCCAAAGATACTGCTTGCAGATTTCCTCAAACACACCTCCCATATACGAGGATAGCTCCGGCGCAATGCGCTGATAAGCGAGATCCGTCGCCCCGCGGGAAATCATCGAAACATGCTTCGGCACAAACCGATACCAAAACCGGAACATCATATCTTCAATGGAATATATCGTTTTGCGGCTTGCTTTCTCTCCGTAGGGAGACTCCTTTTTCAGAATGCCCAGCGCAATCAGATTTTTAAGATAAACCGCGCATACGCTCGTATCCTCCCCGATTTTATTGGAAATTTCACTCATTTTGGAACATCCGGCGGCAATCGCCGTAATAACGGCATTATAAACAGCCGGTTCACGCACTTCCTGTTTCAGCAGGTTGTTCGGTTCCTCAAAGAGGAAAGAGGCGGACGTTAAGTAAATATTTTTGATGTTTTCTTCCATAGAAAGCGACTCATCAATCTGCATCAGGTACTGCGGTGTTCCGCCGACCATTCCGTAGGCCATCCCCTTGTCCAAAGCTGAGAGTTTGGTGAAATAGCGGCAGACTTCAAAAAAATCAAAGGGGGTAATTTTGAGCTGTGCTGTTCTTCTCCCGTAAAGAGGCGCTTTATAGGCCAGCACATTATCTTCCATATAAGACATGGAAGAACCGCAGAGGATCAAAAAAAGTTTAGAGTCGTCTTTATTTTTGTCAATCAAGAGTTGGAGCGTGGACGCAAGACTTTTCGAGGCATGGGCAACATAGGGATATTCATCCATCACCAGCACGATTCTTTTTGTTCTTGCCAGTTCAAAAATATAGTCCAGCGCAGACTGAAAAGAGGAAAACACCGAATCAGTCGCTATGCCTGTGTGATACTCCATAATACATCTTGAAAGGTTTTCAAGATTTTGCTTTGCGTTGGTCTCAACCCCCGTAAAGAAAATAGTATCTTTGTCCTTGGTAAACTCGCTGATCAGAGCAGTTTTACCGACACGGCGCCGCCCGTAAATCACCGCGAATTCAAATTTACCGGAGCGGTAAAGCCTGTCTAATGTGTGAAGTTCCTGTTCTCTTCCGATAAACATTGACGCACCTCCGCGATTTCATTTTAGTGGTTTACGATTTACTTAATCATAATCCACTTCTGCGAAATGGTCAAATGCTATCTCATGATTACAGTTTCCCTCTGCCATGCCCCGCAGCAGTGCGATTTCCTCGCGGTAGCCGTCCAACTCGTTCGGCGTCTCGAGGTAGAAGGGCAGCTGTGCGAGAGCGGGATGCGTCACAATCCGCCGGAATGCCTCCAGCCCGATATGTCCCTTTCCGATGCAGGCGTGGCGGTCCTTGTGGCTGCCCCGCGGATTCTGGCTGTCGTTGATGTGGATAGCCTTCAGACGGGAGAGACCGATCACCCGGTCGAACTCTTCCAGCACGCCGTCCAGATCATTCACAATGTCGTAGCCCGCGTCGTGCACATGGCAGGTGTCGAGGCAGACACCCATCTTCTCCTGCAGATGAACCCCGTCCAGAATCGCGCGCAGTTCCTCAAAACGGCTGCCCACCTCGCTCCCCTTGCCTGCCATCGTCTCCAGCAGAACTGTCGTCGTCTGCTCCGGGCGCAGCACCTCGTTCAGCTGCGCCGTGATCTGCCCGATCCCCTTCTCTACTCCCTGTCCCGTGTGACTGCCGGGATGGAAATTGTAGAGCTGTCCGGGGGTATATTCCATGCGGACGAGATCGTCCGCCATCGTCTCCCTCGCAAACCGTCTCGTGTCCTCGCCTGCCGAGCAGGGATTCATCGTGTACGGCGCATGCGCGAGAATACAGGGAAACCCGTGTTCCTTCATCAGCTCCCGCAGCCGCTCTGTGTCCTGCGGATCCACCGCCTTGGCCCTGCTGCCGCGCGGATTGCGCGTGAAGAACTGAAACGTGTCCGCTCCGATAGAGAGAGCCGTCTCCCCCATGGCGTAATATCCTTTTCCCGATGATAAATGACTTCCGATTGCCAGCATACTCATCAATCCTTTCGCAATAAACCTTTTCGCGGCGATGCATCGCTTCACAAATCGCCTTTTCCTTCATAAACCCCGGTCAGCACCCCGTGCACCAGAAACCGCTCCGCAGATCCCGACGCACCCGCGCAGGTCGAAAGCGTCAGAAGACGGGGCCGCAGGCTGTAATCCATCGCCCGCTCCGGCTGATACGCCGAGCGCGATATCGCCCGCCTCACATAATCATCATAGCCGCCCGCCCCTGCAAAGTCCTGATACGCATCGCTGTACATATCCGCCAGATAATAGGAGAAAATTTCATACTGATAGACGGCGTCCGGGGTGTACAGATAGACATACGGATCCGAGGCGCACAGCCCCTCCTCCTGATAAAAGCGCTTGAGGCTTCCGAACATCGTGCCGTTTTTCATATTGTGGCCGAAAATAAAGGAGTTGACGCTGCTCATATCCGTATTCGTATAGGTATCCATAAAAATACAGCCGGAGGAATTCTCCTGTCCCTCAAATGTTCTCGTCAGATACTCGGCGTTGTCGCGGCTGGCCGCCACCGGATAGCGCAGAGAGAGCGCCGGAATGTACAGAACCCCCGCAAAATCGGGGTTGATCTTGGCCAGCGTCTCGTAGTCGATGTCCAGCGGCGGGTAATCCTCCCGCATTTCGTCCGTCCCCTGTATCTGTCCGCCGCTCTCCTCCTGCCTGTCCGCCTCCCCCATATACTGCTCCAGAGAGGCGTATTCATCTATGGCTTTCCGGTATTCCCACAGATCCAGCGCGACGAAGGTCCCCGAAATCAGAACCACGCCGAGCAGAAATCCCATCAGACAGTACAGCAAAACCGGCGCACGACGGCGACCGCGGCCTGCGCGGCGGGATAGTTTTCTTTGTCCATGTGTGTTCATACTGTTATTTTCCCTCCCATGCATATGCCTGCTTCAAGCGGCATATGCATGCAAGAATGGTAACACAATTATCTCCTCGCCTCAACAAAGAACCGCCGCCCGGTTCCATTTGCCGGGCGGCGGTTCTGCCGCACTTTCTCTCTGTATTCCTCTACTGCACCATAATGTTCGAGTAGCCCATCAGGCTCATGTCGATGGCTCTGGCCGCCTCGAGGCCCTCTCGGATCGCCCAGACGACGAGCGACTGGCCGCGGCGCATATCGCCCGCTACGAACACCCTCTCCGCGCTGGTCTGATAGCCGTCCGGCTTCGTGGTGTTCACATTCGTGCGCGCGTTGACCTCCACGCCGAAGCTGTCCGTCACATACTTCTCCGATCCGAGGAAGCCCGCCGCGATCAGCAGCAGCTCGCAGGGGAGCACCTGCTCGCTTCCCTCCACCGGAACCGGATTCATCCGTCCCGTCTTCTCGTCTTTCTTCCATGCGAGCTTCACGATTGTGACGCTCTTTAAATGACCGCTCTTGTCTTTCGTGAATTCTTTGACCGTGGATTCGTAGATTCTGGGATCGTGGCCGAACACCGCGATCGCCTCCTCCTGCCCGTAATCCGTCTTGCAGACTCTGGGCCACTCCGGCCAGGAGTTATTCTCCGCTCTCTCGTCCGGCGCTTTCGGCATCATCTCGATCTGCACGACAGATTTGCAGCCGTGGCGGATGCAGGTGCCGACGCAGTCGTTGCCGGTGTCACCGCCGCCGATGATCACGACGTTCTTTCCCTTGGCGCTCGTATAGCCGCTGTCCTTTAACCCGGAATCCAGCAGACTCTTCGTATTGCGCCCGAGGAAATCCACCGCGAAGTAGATTCCCTTCGCGTCCCGTCCCGGCGCCTTGATGTCCCGGGGATTCTTCGCGCCGCAGGCCAGCAGTACGCGGTCGTACTGTTTGAGCAGCTCGGCGGGCTTGATATCCTTCCCGACGTCCGCGTTCGTGATGAAGGTGACCCCCTCCTCCTCCATGATCCGCATCTTGCGGTCGATCACGGACTTCTCCAGTTTCATGTTCGGAATCCCGTACATGAGCAGTCCGCCGATGCGGTCGTCCCGCTCGTAGACCGTCACCGCGTGGCCTCTCTTGTTCAGGCTCTCCGCTGCCGCCAGTCCTGCCGGGCCGCTTCCAATGATTGCCACGCTCTTGCCGGTTCTGGCGAGCGGGGGCTTCGCCGCCGCATAGCCCTCCTCGTAAGCCCTCTCGATAATCGCGTACTCATTCTCCTTCGTGCTGACCGGATCGCCGTGCAGGCCGCAGGTACAGGCCGCCTCACAGAGCGCCGGGCAGACCCGCGAGGTGAATTCCGGAAATACATTTGTTTTCAGCAGACGGTGGTACGCCTGTTTCCAGTTTCCTGTGTAGACCATATCGTTCCACTCCGGAATCAGGTTGTGCAGCGGACACCCGCTCGCCATCCCGTTTAACATCATGCCGGACTGGCAGAACGGCACACCGCAGTTCATACAGCGCGCGCCCTGTCTTCTCTGTTCCTCTTCGGAGAGGTGCTGGTGAAACTCGTTAAAATTCTTAATCCTCTCTTTCGGTGCGGTTTCCGCGGAAACCTCCCGCTGATAGTCCATAAATCCTGTAGGTTTTCCCATCCTAATCTCCCTTCCGGAGCGCTCCGCGCGGCGGAGCAACGCAGCTTTCGTCCCAATCCCTGCGTCTGCTCTCCGGCACAGACCCGGAGTCTGCGCCGGATCCGCATTGCTCCCTTAATCCAGCTTGCCGCTCTTAACCGCATAGAACGCTTCGATCTGCGCCTGCTCAGCGGAGAGACCCTTTTCCTCCATTTCCACGATGGCCGAAAGCATCTTCTCGTAGTCGTGCGGAATGATCTTCTTGAACTTCGGCAGATAGTCCTTGAACTGATCGAGAATCTGCTTGCCCTTCACGGATCCGGTCAGAGCCACGTGCTCCTTGATAATCTCCTTTAATTCGAGCACATCGTATTTATTCGTCAGTTCATAGGAAGAAACCATCGACTTGTTCAGTCTCGTATATAAATCGTTATCCTCGTCGAGCACATAGGCGATACCGCCGCTCATGCCCGCCGCAAAGTTCTTGCCGGTGCGTCCCAGAATCACGGCCCGTCCTCCGGTCATATACTCGCATCCGTGATCGCCGACGCCCTCGACGACAGCGATCGCGCCCGAGTTGCGGACACAGAAACGCTCTCCGGCCACGCCGTTGATGAACGCCTTGCCGCTGGTCGCCCCGTACAGCGCCACGTTGCCCACGATGATATTTTCATCCTGCTTGAAGGTCACACCCGTCGGCGGGTACAGGATCAGCTTGCCGCCGGAGAGTCCCTTTCCGAAGTAATCGTTGCAGTCGCCGACCAGCTCCAGCGTCAGACCGCTGGGGATGAACGCGCCGAAGCTCTGTCCGCCGGCTCCGGTGCAGCGAACCCGGTACGTATCCTCCGGCACGTGTTCGCCGCGCTTTCTCGTGATCTGCGCGCCGAGAATCGTACCGAACGCCCGGTCCGTATTTCCGACCTCGACCTCCATGCTCATCGGCTTGCCCGCCTCGATCGCCTTGTCCATCTGCTTGAGCAGCACGCTCTCGTCCAGCGTCTTTTCCAGATGGAAGTCGTACTTCTGCTTCGGATCATAGATCGCAGGCACATCGCTCCTGCCCGCGTACGGGTTGTTCAGGATCTGGCCAAGCCCCACCTGCTTCTGCTCCTTCGTCAGATCCTCTCTCACCTTGAGCAGATCGCTGCGTCCGACGAGCTCGTCGATGGTGCGCACGCCCAGACGCGCCATATACTCCCGCAGTTCCTGTGCGATAAAGCGCATGAAATTCACAACGTACTCCGGCTTGCCCGTAAAGTTCTTGCGCAGCTCCGGATTCTGTGTCGCCACACCCACCGGGCAGGTGTCGAGGTTGCAGACCCGCATCATCACGCAGCCCATCGTCACGAGGGGAGCCGTCGCAAAGCCGAACTCCTCCGCGCCGAGCATCGCGGCGATCGCCACGTCGCGCCCGCTCATCAGCTTGCCGTCCGTCTCGATCCGCACCTTGTTGCGCAGACCGTTCATGATCAGCGTCTGGTGCGTCTCCGCCAGTCCCAGCTCCCACGGAAGTCCCGCGTTGTGAATCGAGTTTCTGGGCGCCGCGCCGGTGCCTCCGTCATAGCCGGAGATCAGGATGACCTGCGCTCCCGCCTTGGCCACACCGGCCGCCACCGTGCCGACACCCGCCTCGGAGACGAGCTTGACGGAAATCCGCGCCTGCGTGTTCGCATTCTTCAGATCATAAATCAGTTCCGCCAGATCCTCGATCGAGTAGATATCGTGGTGCGGCGGCGGGGAAATCAGCGCCACGCCCGGCGTGGAATGTCTTGTCTTGGCGATCCACGGATAGACCTTACCCGCCGGAAGGTGTCCGCCCTCTCCGGGCTTTGCCCCCTGCGCCATCTTGATCTGAATCTCCTGCGCGCTCACGAGGTAGCGGCTCGTCACGCCGAACCGTCCGGAGGCCACCTGTTTGATCGCCGAACAGCGGTTGACGCCGTCCTTGCCGACCACCAGTCTCTCCTCGTCCTCGCCGCCCTCGCCGGTGTTCGACTTGCCGTGAATCATGTTCATGGCGATCGCCAGCGTCTCATGCGCCTCCTTGGAGATCGATCCGTAGCTCATCGCCCCGGTCTTAAAGCGCGTCACAATCGAGTCGACGCTCTCCACCTCGCTGAGCGGAATGCCCTTCTCCGGGAAGTTAAAATCCATCAGACCGCGCAGGTTCATGACGCAGTCCTCTTTGTTCACCAGCGCCGTGTACTGCTTGAACAGCTCGTAGCTGCCCGTCCGCGTGGATACCTGCAGCAGATGGATTGTCGCCGGGTTGTAGAGGTGCTCCTCTGCGCCGCTGCGCAGCTTGTGGTCGCCGACGCTGTCCAGCGTCAGATCCACGGAGAGTCCTAGGGGATCAAAGGCTCTTGCATGGCGCTCCTCCACCTCTTTCTCAATATCCTTTAAGGTGATGCCGCCGACACGACATACCGTGTTCGTGAAATACTTGTCGATCACAGCCTGATCGATGCCGATCGCCTCGAAAATCTGGGAGCCCTGATAGGAGCGGATCGTGGAAATTCCCATCTTGGACGCGATCTTGACGATGCCGTGCATGATCGCGTTGTTGTAGTCGTCCACCGCCGCGTAGTAATCCTTGTCGAGCATATGGGTGTCGATCGCCTCTTTGATCGAATCCTGTGCCAGATACGGATTGATCGCACAGGCGCCGTAGCCCAGCAGCGTCGCGAAGTGATGCACCGCCCGCGGCTCCGCCGACTCGAGAATCAACGCCACGTTCGTGCGCTTCTTCGTGTTGACGAGATGGCGGTTTAAGGCCGAGACCGCCAGCAGTGACGGGATCGCCACATGGTTCTCATCGACGCCCCGGTCGGAGAGAATCATCACGTTCACGCCGTCGCGGTACGCCCGGTCCACCTCCACGAAGAGGTGATCGATGGCCTTTTCCAGACTCGTGTGGGTGTAGTAGGTGATCGGGATCACTTCGACCTTGAAGCCGCTCACCTTCATATTCTTGATTTTTAAGAGATCCGTGTTCGTCAGGATCGGATTATGCACTTTCAGAACGTTGCAGTTCTTCGGATTCTCCTCGAGAAGATTCCCGCCTGTCCCGATATAAACCGTCGTCGAGGTGACAATCTCCTCGCGGATCGCATCGATCGGCGGGTTTGTGACCTGGGCAAACAGCTGTTTGAAATAGTGGAACAGCGGATGGTAGGCAGGACTGAGCACCGGCAGCGCCGTGTCCACGCCCATCGAGGCGATGGCCTCCGAGCCGTTGGCCGCCATCGGCAGAATCCCGTCCTTGAACTCTTCATAAGTGTAGCCAAAGGCCTTCTGCATCCGCTGGCGCTCCTCCTGCGTGAACTCCGGAATCCGGCAGTTCGGGATATGGAGGTCCTTGAGCAGCACGAGATTATTATCCAGCCACTCGCCGTAGGGCTGCCGCTTCGCATACCGTTCCTTGATCTCGGTGTCGTCGATGATCCGGCCCGCCACCGTGTCCACCAGCAGCATCTTGCCCGGGCGCAGTCTGTCCTTTAACACAATCGAAGCATCCTCGAGCTCGAGCACGCCGACCTCGGAGGAGAGGATCAGCTGTCCGTCCTCCGTGATCACATAGCGGGACGGACGCAGACCGTTGCGGTCGAGCACCGCGCCCACGATATCGCCGTCCGAGAACAGAATCGAAGCCGGACCGTCCCACGGCTCCATCATCGTCGCATAGTACTGGTAGAAATCCTTTCTCGCCTGACTCATCGCACGGTTGTTCGACCAGGGCTCCGGAATCGTGATCATCACAGCGAGGGGCAGATCCATGCCGCTCATCGTCAGGAACTCCAGCGTGTTATCGAGCATCGCCGAGTCGGAGCCGTTCGTATTGACGACCGGCAGAATCTTGGGCAGCTGCCCGTGCAGCTTCTCGGAATCGATATTCTCCTCCCGCGCCAACATCTTGTCGATATTGCCGCGGATCGTGTTGATCTCTCCGTTGTGAACAATGAAGCGGTACGGGTGCGCCCGCTCCCAGCTCGGGAATGTATTCGTCGAGAAACGGGAGTGTACGATGGCAATCGCGGACTCATACTCCTTATCCTGCAGATCAAGGAAGAACGTCCGCAGCTGATCCACGAGGAACATTCCCTTGTAGATGATCGTCCGGGACGAGAGCGAGACGACATAGGTGTTGTCGTTCGACTGCTCGAATACACGGCGCACCACATAGAGCATGCGGTCGAAGGCGAGCCCCTTCTCCACCTTCTCCGGCTTCTTCACGAAGCCCTGCATGATACAGGGCATACATTCTCTTGCCTTGCTGCCGAGCACATTCGGGGCATTCGGCACCTCACGCCATCCAAGGAAGGTGAGCCCCTCCTTCTCACAGATGATCTCGAACATCTTCCTGGCCTGATTGCGGGGCAGCTCCTCCTGCGGGAAGAAGAACATGCCGACGCCGTACTCCCTCTCTCCGCCGAGCTCGACGCCCTGCTTCTTCATCGCTTTGGAGAGGAATTTGTGCGGCACCTGCGTCATGATTCCCACGCCGTCGCCCGTCTTACCCTCCGCGTCCTTCCCGGCGCGGTGTTCCAGATTGACGACAATCTTCAACGCGTTCTCCACATTGCTGTGGCTCTTTCTGCCGTGGATATCGACGCACACGCCGATTCCGCAGGCATCATGCTCAAACGAAGGATCGTAGAGCGGCGGTTCCGGAAGGTTTCTCTTGACATCAAACATAAGCTTTCCCTCTTCTCCTTACATCCATTTTCAGTTGCGCAATCCCTTAAATCACTGTTTCATCCTGTTTCCGTGATATAAAAAAGCGCAAAAAGGCCTTTATTTACGCCCCTTTGCGTTTCTGGAAAAGAATATACACCCTTGCTTCCTATTTGTAAAGAAGAATTCTTCTTTTAATCGACAGATTATTTGTCTTTTTGATGTTTTACCTATGTATAGACTGTATTTTTACCGTGTCCCGCGCCGCAAACACACCGCGCCGATTCCCGCCAGACACAGAAACGTCACCGCCCACGCAGGCTGCACGAGGGCTCCGTAGCCGCCCGTATAAGAAAGGAGGAAAACGGCGAGATTCACCGCCCCGTGCAGCAGCACCGGCACCGCGATCCGTCCGCTCTCCGCGTAACAATACGCAAACATCACTCCCATGACCGCTCCGTAACAGGCCTGCGCCGCATTGCCGTGGTACACGCCGAACACGAGAGCGGAGCACAGCGCCGCCCCGCGCAGCGTCATCGCCTCGCGCAGCCGCTCAAAGAGCAGCCCACGGAACACCGCTTCCTCCGCAACCGGCGATATTACACCGTAGACCAGAATACCCAGAATGAGAAAGAGCGTGCCGCCTCCCTGCAGCGTCCCCCGCGCCAGACTCCGCGCCGCAAGCTCTCCGGAAACAGCCGCTCCAAGGTTCCGCGCAGTCTCTCCGGCGAGGGTCTGCTCCGTCATTCCCAGCGCGCCCTGCACCGCCTCCGACAGGAGGGAAATCCCGAGATTCACCGCCAGCGCGAGACAGAGCGCGGTCAGCAGCATGATCACAAAACGCGCCGTGCGCCTTTTTGACGCGTCACCGCCGCTCTGTGTCCACAGTGCCTGCAGGCGGATGCGTGTCTCTCTGTCTTCCGCGCCATGCACCGCCGCGTACTGCGTCTCCGGTCTCCCCTCTCTCGCCGCGATCTGCCGCCGCGCCGCGTGCCACACGAAAAGCACGCTCACCGTCATCGCCACTCCTGTATAGAGCGCCGCCGCGCTCTCCGGCTCCGCCTGTGCCCAGATTCTCACGCTCTCTGTCAGAATTCCGCTCCCGGCCGCCGCCCGCAGTGCGCTCTGCAGCACGTCCTGCGCAATCGCAAAGAGCAGCACCGGGGCAAAGAAATAGAAAAATTTCCCGCTGGTTCTCTCCATGATATCTCCATTCCAGAGCGCCTACTCCTCTCCCAACAGATAGCGGCGCAGCGCCGCCACATCCTCTGCCAGAAACTCCGCGCCCGACTCCCGCAATTCCGCGGCGCTTCCGTAGCCGTAGACCACGCCGACCGGATGTACGCCGGCCTCCCGCGCCCCTTCCATGTCGTAGAGACGGTCGCCCACCATCGCGGTTCGGGCCAGAAAAGCGCCGCACAGACCGGCTAACGCCATCCCGACAATTTCCGCCTTATCGCTCGTCATCGGCTGTCCGCTCATCTCCCGGCGGACGTCGCTCCCCACGATCACTGTGAAATATTTGGCGAGATCGAAATGTTTCAGAATCTCTATCACGGTCGGCTCTGGTTTGCTCGAGGCGACCGCAAGTCTGATCCCCGCCGCCTGCGCGTCCCGCAGCAGCTCCGGAATCCCGGGATACGGCTCGTTCTCAAACAGCCCGATCGTCTCGTACCGTTTCCGGAAGCGAATCACCGCTTCCCGATTGCGCTCGCCCTCCAGTCCGTAATATTCGTGGAAAGAGTTGGAGAGCGGCGGTCCGATAAATCGCTCGAGATTCTTCAGGTTGTTCTCCTCAATCCCCATACCGCGCAGTGCGTGCTGCACCGATTTCGTGATCCCCGGTCCGGAATCCGTCAGCGTCCCGTCTAAATCAAACAATATATTGTCAAATCTGCCCATTCACCTGTTTCCTTCCAAAAACAGGCTGTGCCGGAAAGCACAGCCTGTCGCCCATTCGATGTTCTGTTATCTTACGCCTCTTCTTCGAACTGGTCCTTGCCAACGCCGCACAGCGGGCAGGTCCAATCCTCCGGAACATCGGCCCATACGGTGCCCGGCGCTACATCGTGCTCCGGATCGCCCTCTGCCTCGTCATAAACATAGCCGCATACCAGACATACATATTTCTTCATTGCTTGTTTCCTCCTTCTGTTCTGTGTGATTCTTTTGTTTTCCTGCTGTCTCTGCCTAAAATGACACAGGCGTTCCGCTCTCCGCGCCCCTGTCCCCGTCCGGCACAGTTCCGCCGCGTCCCGCCTGATTCTTTTTACACCCGGATTATACGGTTCCGCTCCCGCTCTGTCAAGAAGTTCCTGTCCTCTGACATTCTTCTCCCTCAGACGCCGCCGTTACTGCGCTCCGTCCTTTTTCTCCTCTTTGACTTCCTCCCGGATACTGCGGTCGGCGATTTCTTTCTGAATATCCGCGATGAACGTCTCAAGCGCTCTCGCGCCCTCGTCCCCTGCGAAACGGGAACGAACTGCTACCTTGCCCTCCTCGGCCTCCTTCGGACCGACCACAAGCATGTACGGGATCTTCTTCATCTGCGCTTCCCGGATCTTGAAGCCCATCTTCTCCGAGCGGTCATCAAGCTCCGCGCGGATTCCCGCGTCTTTCAGCGCCGCGAGCACCTTGTGTCCGTAATCCAGCGTCTTGTCGGAAATCGGAATGATCTTCACCTGCACCGGAGCCAGCCACGTCGGGAACGCTCCTGCGAAGTGCTCGATCAGAATACCGATAAACCGTTCCACAGAGCCGTAGCATACGCGGTGGAGCATAATCGGGCGGTGCTTTAAGCCGTCCGCACCCATGTACTCCAGATCAAAGCGCTGCGGCAGCTGGAAGTCGAGCTGGATCGTGCCGCACTGCCATGTCCGGCCGATGGAATCCTGCAGATGGAAATCGATCTTCGGGCCGTAGAACGCGCCGTCGCCCTCGTTGACAATATAGGGCAGACCGATTCTCTCCAGCGCATTGCGCAGGCCGTCCTCCGCCATCGCCCAGTCCTCGTCCGAGCCCATGGAATTCTCCGGTCTCGTGGAGAGCTCGACATAATACTTGAATCCGAACATCTGATAGACCTGATCGATCATGCCTGCGATCTTCGTGATCTCATCCTCGATCTGCTCCGGCGTGATGAAAATATGTGCGTCATCCTGCGTAAAGCAGCGCACACGCATCAGACCGTGGAGCTGTCCGCTTTTCTCGTGACGGTGCACCAGTCCGCACTCCGCCATCCGCAGCGGCAGATCCCGGTAGGAACGGGGCTCATTCTGATAGACCAGAATCGATCCCGGGCAGTTCATCGGCTTGATCGCGTAGTCCTCACCGTCAATCACAGTCGTGTACATATTCTCCTGATAGTGATCCCAGTGACCGCTCGTCTCCCAGAGCTTCCGGTTCAGAATGACAGGCGTGGAGATTTCTACATAGTCGTTCTGCGCGTGAATCTCTCTCCAGTACTCCATCAGCGCATTGCGCAGCTTCATGCCGTTCGGCAGGAAGAACGGGA
Source organism: Eubacteriales bacterium (assembly GCA_030524225.1). Taxonomy (GTDB): domain Bacteria; phylum Bacillota; class Clostridia; order Lachnospirales; family Lachnospiraceae; genus CAG-791. Next base: position 11,364 of record JAUNGV010000037.1, on the reverse strand, counting down.
ATCCCGGACCCGCGTCGTTCATCATAAAGAGGCCCAGCTCCTTTCCGAGCTTTCTGTGATCCCGGCGCTTTGCCTCCTCGAGCATATGCAGATACTCCTCCAGCTCCTCCTTCGTCAGGAACGCCGTCCCGTAGATACGGGTGAGCATCTTGTTCTTCTCCGAACCTCTCCAGTACGCGCCGGCCAGCGACATCAGTTTGAACGCCTTGCCCACCTGCTTCGTGTTGACCACATGCGGACCCGCGCACAGATCCGTGAACTCGCCCTGCTTAAAGAAAGAGATCTCCTCTCCCTCCGGCAGATCCTCAATCAGTTCCACCTTGTACGGCTCCTGCCGCTCCTCCATGAACCGGAGAGCCTCCTCGCGCGGCAGCGTGAACCGCTCCAGCGGCAGGCACTTCTTCACGATCTTCTTCATCTCGGACTCGATCTTCGCCAGATCTGCCTCGGAGAGCGTCTCCTCACCGAAATCAATGTCGTAATAGAATCCCGTGTCGATAGACGGTCCGATCGCCAGCTTCGCGTTCGGATAAAGGTTCTTGACCGCCTGCGCCATCACATGCGATGCGGTGTGGCGAAGGGTCGAGAGCACATAGGGGTCTTTCTCATCATATTCCTTAATTGATCCGTCATGTTCAATAATCTTCATCATCTTCTGTTTCCTCCTGTAAAAATTGACCGGCTCTGCTGCCCGCCCGGCGATCCCGCCGCGCCGCAGTTCCTCCGAATCATGTATATCTTATCACGACCGTCCGTGAAATCACAGAGTTTCTTTCTCAGGATCCATAAAAATATGTTGCGAACCGGCCGCCTTTTATTTTCCTGCGATCCCGTTCTTCTTCACATAATGCAGATAATACACCACGAAGAACGCCGACGTCACCGTCCATGTCAGCGGATAGCTGAACATGACCGTGTCGATGTGGTGCATCCGCGGCACCGCCAGCAGAATCCAGCCGATCCGCAGGAGGCAGACCCCGACCACCGAAATGACCGTCGGATAGAAAGCGTCTCCCATTCCCCGCAGCGTGCCAGCCAGCACCTCGATGCAGATATAGGTGATAAACACCGGTGCCATAAAGAGGATCATATGCTCGCCCAGCGCGATCACCTCCGCATCCGGCGTGAACATGCTGTAGAGATAACGCCCCGTCAGCACGATAAAGCCTGAGAGAAACACAGTCAGAACCGCCGTAATCAGCAGCGACTGGCGCACACAGCCGCGCACGCGCTCATACCTGCCCGCTCCATAATTCTGTCCCACGAACGTCGTCGTCGCGATGCCGAAGGAGGAAATAATCATCCAGAACAGGGAGCTGACCTTGTCGTTGATCGCCCACGCCGCGACCGTCACGGTGCCGAATCCATTGACCGCAGTCTGCACGAACAGATTCGAGAGAGAATACGTCATCGACTGCAGACCGGCCGGAATCCCGATCGCCAGAATCTTGCCCGCACAGGGTACGTCGAGACGGAGGCTGCGCAGATCCATGCGGTAGCTCTCCTTCGCCCGCATCAGCGTCAGGCAGGACAAGACGGCGCTCAGCAGCTGGGAGAGAATCGTCGCCACAGCCGCACCGGATACCCCCATGCTCAATCCGACGACAAACAGCGTGTCGAGAACAATATTCGAAAGCGTGCTCGCAATCAGGAAATAAAGCGGCCGTCTGGAATCCCCCGCCGCGCGCAAAATGCCCGCCGCCATGTTGTAGACCATGTTGGGCGCCATTCCAACCGCATAAATGCGCAGATACAACAGCGCCTCCTCATAGGTGGACTCCGGCGTATTCATCGCCCGCAGCATACCGGGGCCGAACAGCAGACAGAACACCATCATGAGCAGCCCGAATAAAACGCCGATCACAATCGAGGTGTGCACCGCCTTTTCCACATCGCGGGAGCGCCCCGCCCCATAGCTCTGCGCCACAACGACCGTCGCGCCCGACGCCAGACCGACAAAAAGTCCGACAAACAGATTGATCAGCACGGAGGTCGTTCCGCCGATCGCCGAAAGCGCCTCCGTCCCCACGAACCGCCCTACGATCACAGCGTCCACCATGTTGTAGAGCATCTGGAAAAATGTGCCGAAGAGCAGCGGGAAGAAGAACAGCAGAAGCTGTTTCCAGATCACGCCCTCCGTAATCGCATTCGCCGCATTTTTCTGTGCCGATTCTGTTTTCACTTTTCCCATCTCCCTGTAACCTCTGTCCCGTACTATCTGTCCGTTCGTACCTGCCTGTTTGATCCGTCTGCCTAGTCTGTCCATTTGGCCTGTCCGTCTGACCCGCCTGACCTGTCCGTTTTGTCCATTCGACGCTCGGTGCCGTACTTTCCCTTTTCATGCTTATCCCACCAGCAGTTTCTCCTCCGGCCTTTTCAGCACAGGCTCCGGTCTGCGCTCCGCCAGCACGAGGAGCAGCGACATCCCGCCGATTCTTCCGCCAAACATCAGACAGGTGAGAATCAGCTTCGAAGCCGTCCCCAGCGTCGGCGTCATATTCAGTGAGAGACCCACCGTTCCGATCGCGGAGATACACTCAAACAGCGCCGCCTCCATCGTCGCTCCCTCCAGCGCACTGACGGCCATGGCGGCTGTCAGCGTTCCCACGAGATAAATCGTGACGACGCATCCCGCCAGCCTGCACAGATCCGCCGATACCGTCCGGCGGAACACCGTCGTGGAGCGCCGCCCCTGCGCCATCGCCGCCGCGGTCAGGATCAACACCGCAAAGGTCGTCGTTTTGATTCCTCCCGCCGTCGAGCCGGAGTTACCGCCGATGAACATCAGAATCATCGTCATCGCCAGTCCCGGCTCCGACATCTGTGTGTAATCGATACTCGCATAGCCCGCCGTGCGCGGCGTCACCGAGGCAAAGAAGGAATTCAGAAGCCTCTCTCCGAACTCCATGCCCGCCATAGAGGCCTCTCCCTCCGTCGCCAGAAACACAACCGTCCCCAGCGCCAGCAGCACCGCCGTCGTTGCCAGTCCCACCTTGGAAGTCAGACTGTAGCGCCGCAGATGCCTCCCGAACCTGACCAGATCCGACCAGACCAGAAAGCCGATTCCTCCCGAGATAATCAGCGCCGCAATCGTCAGAATCACCACCGGATCCGACTGAAACGCCGAGAGCGACGCGCCCCCGTCATAGTCTCCCAGCACATCAAAACCAGCGTTGCAGAACGAGGAGACAGACAGAAATACCGCCGTGTACAGCCCTCTCCACCAGCCAAACACCGGCACCATGCGGCTGGCCAGAAGCACGGCTCCGATTCCCTCACAGATCACTGTCCCTCTGATAATCCGCCGGATCAGCCGCACCACGCCGCTGATCCGATCGCTCCCCGCTGCCTGTTCCAGAATCCTGCGCTCCCGCAGGCCGATATGCCTTTTCAGGAAAATGGAAAACGTCGTGATAATCGTCATCAGTCCGATGCCGCCCACCTGAATCATGAGCAGGATGACGATCTGTCCGAAAACCGACCAGTAGCCCGCCGTATCCTTCACGATCAGTCCTGTCACACACGTCGCGCTGACCGCTGTAAACAGCGCGTCCACCGGCGCCGCCGCGCCATGCCCCTTCGTGGCAACCGGCAGGCAAAGCAACACCGTCCCCGCCAGAATCACAGCGATCACCGTCAGGGCGATAATTCTCGGATAGCTCATTTTTTTCAGCCAATTCATCTGTCTGTTTCCTCTTTCACAGGCTCCGTCAGCACCGCCCGTCTTCACCGGCTCCTTCCGCCATTCTGCAAAGCGCCGGTACAAGCACCCGCCCATCGCAGACGGGGCTTTCTCACCGCTATGTAAAAACAGGCTCGGTATCGCTCTGCACCACGGCGATGTATGTTTTGCCCGTGTTCAGTTCAATCTCATTGCCTTCCTCGTCAAAGTACAGCGTCGGCTCGTAATCATACGTTTTGTGCCAGCGGATCGGGATGACTCTGCCCCGTGTGCAGTAATATCCCGCCTCCTGATCGCCCAGCATATCGAAAGCCAGATATCCCTTCTGATCGATTTTTCTCCACTTCGTGTTCTGAATGATCACATTGGCAAAAGAAAGCTGTTCCCCCGTCAGGGCATCTGTCTGTTTCTCTCCATGCAGATATTTATAGTACATCCCATCGTCCGGATTGTAAACCAGTCTGCTCTCCGTATAGGGAAACGCGTCGGAGAGATCGATGGTCTCCGCGCTCTCCGCCTCCGCCCCGTACTGCGACAGATCATTGACGCCATCCGCAAAAGCAAAATGTTCCGGATTGTACACTCCATCCCGCAGAGAGAGCGAATATCCCAGCTGCCGCGCCGCCTTCCTGATCCCGTCTGCGGAAATATAGGCGTTGTGCGGCGCTTTGCGGTCGTCGGAGCGGAAAAAGAAGCCCGCTCCCGGCGCGCCGCCTCCGATTCCGTACTCGTAAGTCCCCGACAGATTATCCACATCATCCGCGTCGATGACGCCCTTCATATACGCCACGCCGCCGAAGTGAATCAGAATCGGGTCCCATTCCTTCGCCGCATAGAGATAGTAAAGACGGCAGCTGCGCAGATTGCCGATGCGCTCCAGATCCTGCCAGTCCGGAATAATCGCCATCTGTCTGGAAATGCCGCCCTCCTCCATGATTTCATAGAGAACATCCGCTCTCCCGATTCCGTAGGACGGCTGGGCCGCCTCATCCGTCGGCATCATCACCGCGATCGGCCTCCGGTTCGCCTCCTCTTCGCTCACCGGCTCGTTCGTATAGATACTTCTGGTTCCCGTCTCGTGATAAACGCCGTCCGAGGTGCGGGTCGTAATCCCCGGCGCTGCGCCCGTGTGAACGATCGGTTCCGCGTCAGAGTCCGTCTCTGGATCAACGTCTGTCGCAGGAGATTCCTCCTCAGATTCCGTGCCCGATTTCCCGTCCGACGCGGCGGTTTCCGCATCAGCCTCCGCCTCCGATTGATCCGCTGCAGCGGTCTCCTCATCGGGTATCTCGCTCATCGTCTCCTCGTAAGCGCCGTCGGCGCTGTACTCCTCCTCTGCTTCCGTTTTCTCATCATAATGCCCCAGATACAGCCCCACATAATTCGCATAGCTGTAGCTGTATTTCCCCAGAGGCTCCGTCTTGCTCCCGTCCGTGCCGGACTCTCCGACGCGGTACATCGCGGACTGCAGCTGCTTTTCCATGACATCCGCATCGATCTGCGCCGCGTACTCCTTCACATCGAACGCCTCGTTTCCCCGGCGTCCCTGTGCAATTCCATGTTCCACGAAATGACGCAGCAGCGCCGCCGCATCATCCCCGACACTCTTCTGCAGATCAGGGTTCTGCTCATAATAATACTCCGCGTCAAAAACCTCTGCGTAATCCCTCCCGTTGTACGTCGTCGCCGTCACCTCCGGCTCCGGACGATCCTGCAGATACGGATTTCCCAGAGCCTCGTGCAGAATCGTATAAAAAGAATCCGCAACGCCGTTCTTTTTCTCCAGATATTCCTCGCAGTAATCGGCCAGTTCCCGATAAGAGAACGTATACCCGTTATCCAGAAGTTCCTCCAGATTGCGGTAGCCGTTTTTCACCACGTTCAGGGACAGTTCCGAAGAGCCGTACTCTGACGGTTCACAGAAATTCCAGTAGATCGCCTCGATTTCCGTCAGATAAAGCGGCGACCACTCGAAATCGCCTTCCGCAGCGCTGTCTTCCGTTCCCGCCATGGCCCGCCGCATTTCCTCCTGCGTGGTAAAACGGGTATTGCGCTCTGCACCGCCTGCGTCTGCCTCCTGTGCGTCTACCGCATCGTCATTCCGGAGGCTGTCGGCTGAGGAATCCCCGCCTTCGACTGTACCTCCCTGTGCCTGTACCGTTCTTCTCTGCGTCCGCCCTACTCTTCCCTGCGCCTGCGCCGTTATCAACGGCCCGCCTGCCGCCCCCAGAAGCAAAACACCTGCCAGAGCGATCCCCACAGCGCGGCAGAGCGCAGCTCCTCCGCGGCCCGGCATTCCGGCCTTCTTTTTATCGTCATAATTATATCGATGAAGAACTCCGCGATTCTCTCCGCAGTTTCCTCCGCAGTTTTCCCTGCCGTTCTCCCGTTTGTCTGCCACCTGCTTCCTCCCGTCTCTTTTGCTGTGCACACTTATCCCTACTATATAGCAAGCCGATCCGAATATACAGTGGCTCTTTTCTTAATTTTTGACAACAGTTCAGCCAGCCGGGAGCAAGAGGGGCAAATCGTGCTTGCACGAATTTGTGCCGCTTGCTCCCGGCTGAGGGAGCGCCAGATCATGAGCAAAGGCAGCGGCGAAGAGCGCGGCAACGCGGCTCAGGCTTTCCTGTTTTCTATTATCAGTAAAATGCAGAAGAGTATTTCTGTGATAAGCATAAATACGGAAATGAAAACAGCAGAACTGTATATGCCCAACAGCAATACGGCGAATGGTATCATGACAGAGAAAACATAATAGCATTTCGATTGATACAACCAGCCATACGGTAAGAGATGCGCCCCAAAAATCATGGCATAAACCATCAGCATTTTCTCTGGCACAGCTGCATATACCCACATTGCAATCAGCAGGTAAAGCAGTTGATTAAGAGAAATCAGCAGCCCTAATCCTGACAGCGGATTTTCTTTATTTTGAAAATCTATCTTCAGAATTAAAGAAAGTAAATACGCCAGAAAAATTAACGGCGCCGAACAGCAGAAAGTAAACAGGTTTTTTGTAATAATCGGCAATGAGGACAGATGAATCAGCAGAACAGCGATCCAGATAAAAACCGATGCCATAATAAAGTGTAATCCTCTTTTTTGCTTTCTGATATTATCGATTCTCAGCTCCTGTAAGGCTAACATAAATTCTTTTTTACTTTTCATGTTCTCTGTTCCTTTTTTCCTGATATTTTTGCAGCGCCTGCGTATAGATTTCTCCCTGCCTTTTGCTGTAATTCTGATAAATAACAATACAGATCAGATATAAAGCCAGAATAATTACTACAAATACGGACCACCGCATCTTTGTTCCATCTGTCCCAAAAATATCCAGCCACCAAAATCCAAAACTCTCATATACACTGATTGCAATCATAAAGCCTGTTAACCGTTTTATAAATGAAAATTTCCTTATCAGCAGATGTGTGAAGAACAAATTAAAAAGAAAGACACCGCCAATCACCAAAAAGACCATTTTAATTAAGCGCACAGTTGAAATCATCTGATTTCCGCAAATATAATTGTACGCCAAAACAAGAATAAGAAACCATGTCGTACAGAAGGCAATCCCGTTTCTCATCCATACCAAGAACTGATTTCTGTCTTTTTTATAATTTCGCATAAACGCCTCCTATACAGACAACATATTACGAATGGCTTTTACATATTTTCTGGATATGTAAAGTTGCTCCCCGTTAAACATTGTCACTAAAATTGTTCGATTCAATTCCGGCTTCAAGGATTTAATTTGATTGATATTTACTATCTGAGATTTTGAAATTCTCACAAAATCTTTGTCAGAAAGAAAGGTTTCCAATTCATACAATTTCTGTTTCACTTCCATCACATCAGCACTGGTATATAAAAAAGTGCGGTTGTCCACTGAATCAAAATACAAAACATCTGATGAATGAACCAGAAACAGTTCATTGTCCTTTTGGGCATATAATTTTTTATCAAACAGTTCAATATGCTGTTTTAACCGAAAGATCTCCTCGTTGATTTTTTTACACTTTATCATAATCTGTAAAGTGCTTTTTATATCTTCCACAATCTTAATATCCATCTCACACCTCCTCCTGTTAAAATTATAGGTACTCACAATTTTTTCTCAATAGTTCCGTGTTAAGAGGTACATTTTTCATGACTAAGAAGACATCTTACAACAAAAAAAGGCAGAGTTTTTACACTCTGCCGCTAAATCACTGCCATTCTCTTATTCCGCCGCCAGCACCGCCATGCCCGATTCCGGCTTCTGCGCTTCCGGTTCCATCCCGGCAGCGCCCTGTACCATTCTGCATCCCCGACGTTCCGGCATTACAGCGAAGCAAACAGCATGGCAAAGAACTGCCTGTTCTCCGGTCTGCACACCAGATAGTAGGTCACAACCGCCTCCTCATCCTCGATGGGAACCCTGATCCGGCCGGAGGGCCTTCCCTCATATTTCTCCGCGAGATCGGAGGTAAAGGAGGGGAGGGAGGACGCCTGCACCAGCTCGTTGAAGCTGAACCGGTCGCTCTGGGTCAGGAAACGGGAATCGGGCATCTTTTCTGTTTTTACGAAATCCCAGAAACCGATATCCGACATGAGCAGCATATTTTCCCCGTTCATTTCCGAGAAAGACAGGCTCTTTCTTTTGGCATACCTGTGCGTTTTGGGGAGGGCGAACAGCAGCGTCTCCCTCCCGCATTCTTTCCAGTAATACCGCGTCCCTTCCGGTTTCTGATGGGTGACGATCAGCTGATAGGCATTGTTTTCCAGACCGGCCTGCAGCTGTTCCTCACTGTCCATTTCCGTCTGCAGGGACATATGAGGGAACTGATTGGCAATCAGCGGCGCCAGTCTCCAGATCGGGGCCGGCGCGCAGACGCCCAGGGTAATGGTGCGCTTTTTCCGGTCGAACTCCCGCGCCTTCTCTGTAAACGCTTCGGCCTCCTCCAGCAGCTTTTGCGCCATCTCCAGCACATAATCGCCGTTTTCATTGAGTTCCAGCTTATTTTTACGTCTTTCAAAAAGCGGGATTCCCAGATCCTCCTCCAGTTTTTTCATATTTCTGCTGAGGGCAGGCTGGGAAAGATGCAGAACCTCCGCCGCCTCTGACAGCGTCCCTGCCTCCGCAAATGCCGCAAATTGTCTGAGTATATACAGCTCGATCATACTTCCCTTACTTCTCTCCTTTCCCTGATTTTCCCCGGTTTTCCCTGCATAGCGGAATCTCTCTGTCCAATTTCAATATCAGTTTATTTTATAGTGCCATTCTTCATTGGCATTGTACTTTTCCGCATAAGAGCCCTATAATGCGATTGAAAGCAGGAAGACGTCTCTGTTTCAGGCTCCTTTATAACATCAGTATTAGTGATAGTTAATGATAGCAGGAAGAAGGTGAGTTTTCAAACGGCATGGTTTTTTACTTCACCGCCACCGGCAACAGCCTGTATGCGGCCAGGCAGCTGGACGATACTCTCGTTAGTATCCCGCAGGCAATCCATGATCCGGATAAGGTCTACCGTGCAGAGAGAATCGGCATTGTCTGCCCCGTCTTCGGGCATGAAGTTCCGCCGCTGGTAAAGGACTTTCTTTCCAAAGCGACCTTTCAGACTGATTATCTTTATCTGATCCTGACCTATGGAAACCGTCACGGCGGAGCCGCAGAGCTTGCACTGCGGATGATGGCAGAACGGGAACTCCGGCCTGCGTACCTCAATCTGGTGCTGATGGCCGACAACTTTCTTCCCGGCTTCGACATGGATGAGCAGAGAAAACTTGACAAAAAAGTGGAGGAACAGCTCGAAAAGATCCGGGAGGATATTCAGGAGAGAAAAGTTTTCATTCCTTCTGTGACAGAGCGGGACCGGGCGGTTCACCGGCAATACCTGAAACAGATGGCCGATATGCCAAAAGATTCCCTTGTCAAAGCGTATCACATCACAGAGGACTGTATCGGCTGCAGCATCTGCACAAAGATCTGTCCGATGAACTGTTTTACCATGGACGGCTCCCTGAGCGTGTGGAACGCAGAGAACTGCATGATGTGCATGGCCTGTATTCACGCCTGTCCGATGATGGCCATACAGCTGCGGATACCGGAAAAGAATCCAAAGGCCAGATACCGGAATGAACACGTCAGCATCTGCGAGATCATTGCGTCAAACAATCAGCAGCAGGAAATCTGCTGAACAGGCAGCAGAGCAAAACATGACAAAACAGTAAGGAAATCACAACGTTCATTACTATTTTTCACATCCGAACTTTGTGCCGGAGCGCCGCAAAGTTTACTGAGGGCAGACGCAACTTTGAGAGTTTCGCCGCCCGTCGCGCGAATGCGCTCCGGAATGGAGATTATCATGGAATTTATCACATTGAACACAGGAGCAAAAATGCCTTTGGAGGGCTTCGGCGTATTTCAGATCCCGGACGCCGCAGAATGCGAGCAGGTAGTTTATGACGCCATCCGGACAGGCTACCGCCTGATCGACACGGCGCAGGCCTACGCAAACGAAGCGGCAGTCGGAAAAGGGGTGGCCCGGGCGATCGCGGAGGGAATCACAACCAGAGAGGAACTGTTCATCACCACAAAGGTATGGGTCAGCGAGATGAGCAATGAAGAAGACGCCTATCAGTCGGTCAAAACCTCTCTCCAAAAGCTGAATATGGACTATGTGGATCTGCTCCTGCTGCACCAGCCCATGAAAGATTATTTTGCGGGATACCGCGGAATCACCAGAGCCTACAAAGAGGGACTGGCAAAGGCAATCGGCGTTTCCAACTTCTATCCGGCAATCCTCGCAAATCTCTGCGAAACCGTGGAAGTGATCCCTGCAGTCAATCAGGTGGAGCTGCATCCCTTCTTCGTGCAGGCGGACGCTCTGGAAAACATGAAGGCATACGGCGTCGTGCCGCAGGCATGGGGACCGCTGGCGGAGGGCAAACACGGAATCTTCACGGATCCGGAGCTGACAGCCATCGGCAGCAAATACAACAAATCGGCAGCGCAGGTTGCGCTCAGATGGAATGTGCAGCGCGGCGTATCCATCCTTCCGAAATCCGTTCATACAGATCGAATGGAGCAGAATCTCGCTATCTGGGATTTCGCACTCACAGAAGATGAGATGGCACAGATCGCGGCAAAGGATCTGGGGCACAGCGAGATCGTAGATCACAGCAATCCCGCCTTCGTGAAGTATGTGTTAAACCTGCACTGACCGGATCTCCGCCGCCATACCCGCCATCGTGCAGAGCGGCGGCACGATGATTTCAGGAATCGTTCCGCCGTGCGCCGCTTCCAGCAGTCTCTGGAGCGCGGCGGCCGTCGATCCCTCTGTTTCCTCTTCCAGCCGTTCCCGGAGCGCGGCGGCCGTCCTCTCCCCCATACAGTAATAGCGCATCCGGCGCGGCAGAGGCAGACCGGCGCTCCTCAGCGCTTCGGTCAGCGCCGCCGCGCCAGAGGTGCTGAAAAGTACGATTGCATCCAGACGCCCTTCCTCCACGGAACGGCGCCGTTCTTCGTCCATCGCTCCTCCACGCACATCATAGATACGGATTTCTGTCACCACCGCGCCCGCTTCCGCCATCCGCGCCGCAAACACGCCGTCCCCTTTTACCGCGCGCGGAAGGAGGATCTTAATCTGCCGCCCGGAAGGGGCGGCCGCCGGCGCATCTGCGGACTGTTCCTGTGC
>JAUNGV010000036.1 GCA_030524225.1 Eubacteriales bacterium | reverse complement strand
GTTGGTAGAGCAGAGGACTGAAAATCCTCGTGTCACTGGTTCGATTCCGGTTCTAGGCATTTTTTTATTGCCTGCTGCCAGTTGTTTGCAGAACGGGCAGACGGGCAGTCAACAGAGCGATCAGTATTGGGGCGAGATACCGTATAAGGCGGCGTCTCGTCCTTTTTGCGTGCGTTCAATGCTTATGTGATAAAGCGATCTCCTGCACACAGAGACGGCTGTATAGGGCTGTCTGGGGATGCGTATGAGGTTGGAGGCCGTATGGGAATGGCTATGCCGTGTTGTGGAGTAGTCCGAACGGGGATTCGTATGGAGAGTAGTAGTAGCCTGAATGATTTGTATGGACTCCTGCACACGGTGTAGGAGAAACTGAACGGGCTGTATAGCTGCCGCGCTATTTTTTACATGTATGCAGAGGACTTTTCGAGAGATTACGGGTAGTCCCTGCATCACAGGGAGAAAGGAAAACAGATGGAGAAAATCACAATGGGCGCAGTGAAAGAGATTACGATAGGAGAGGCATATGAATTAAAAAGAACACCCCAGCGATTCAACAAAGATCGTTGGGGTGTTTTTCCGGGAGTACCGTAAACGTTATTTCATAGCGGATTATTTCATTTCATGGTGGATGTCTTGATGTGGATTTCTTGATTCCGGACAGCCTTGGACAGTCCTGCACAGGGTAAATAAAACTGCTGCGCTTAATTTCCCAGCATCATGCGGTCGTTGGCGAAGGCTTCTCCGGCCGCTTCCTCGAATTTGTGCATCAGATCCTCGACAGCCAGCTTCTTTTTCTCCTCGCCGGAGACGTCGAAAATGATGCGCCCTTCGTGCATCATGATCAGCCGGTTACCGGTCTGGATGGCATCGCGCATATTGTGTGTGACCATCAGTGCGGTGAGATTCTGCTCGGAGACGATTTCGTTGGTCAGCTCGAGAACCTTGCGCGCCGTTTTGGGATCGAGAGCGGCGGTGTGTTCGTCCAGCAGAAGGAGTTCGGGCTTGTGCAGGGTGGACATCAGCAGCGTCAGCGCCTGCCGCTGGCCGCCGGAGAGGAGGCCTACCTTGCTCGTCATGCGGTCCTGCAGACCCAGACCGAGACGGGAGAGCCGTTCCCTGTAGAGCGTGCGCTCGCTGGAATTAATCATGGGCATCAGGGTGCGTCTCTTGCCGCGGCGCATGGCCAACGCGAGATTCTCTTCGATATTCATAGCGGCTGCGGTGCCGTTCATCGGATCCTGAAAGACACGGCCGAGGAAAGCGGCACGCCGGTATTCCGGCATACGGGTGATATCTTTGCCGCCGATAATGATCTGACCGTCGTCGATGGGCCAGACACCGGCCAGCGCGTTCAGGAAGGTGGATTTGCCGGCGCCGTTGCTTCCGATGATTGTGACGAAATCTCCGTCGTTCAGAGTCAGATTAATGCCCTGCAGGGCGCGTTTTTCATTGGGAGTACCGGCATTGAAGGTTTTGACGATATTTTTTACTTCCAGCATCAGTTCTTCCCTCCTTTCACAGCGGAATGACGGCTGAAATAGCGCTTTTTCCATGTGGGAATCGCAAGGAAAACAGCGACGAGAACAGCGGAGAGAAGCTTGAGCAGATCCGTGTCAACACCCAGCCAGATGACGACCTGCATGACCAGATAGTAGACGATGGAGCCGAGTGCGACGCCGATCAGGCGCAGGCCGAAATTCCAGTGAAGAAATTTGAACAGTGAGTCGCCGATGATGACGGCGGCCAGACCGATGACGATAGAACCGCGCCCCATATTGATATCGGCAAAGCCCTGATACTGACAAAGCAGGGCGCCGGAGAATGCGACGAGGCCGTTTGAGAGCATGAGACCCAGAACACGGCAGAAATCCGTGTTGATACCCTGTGCGCGGGACATCTGAGGATTGCAGCCCGTTGCACGCAGCGAGGAACCGAGCTCCGTGCCGAAAAACCAGTACAGCAGAGCGACCACCACGAGAATAATAATGGCCACGATAAAAATAGTATTCTTATAGAAAGCCACGCCTTTGATGAAACGAAGGGAGACGAGCAGATCGAATTTATCCACATTGATCGCCTGATTCGATTTGCCCATAATTTTAAGATTGACGGAATAAAGGCCGAGCATCGTGAGAATACCGGCGAGAATCGCGGGGATTCCCATAAAAGTGTGAAAGAGACCGGTGACGAGTCCGGCAGCCATCCCGGCGAGGAAAGCGGCCAGCATGCTGACCCAGACGTTGTGTCCGGAGAGCATCATCATAATACAGACGGCGCCGCCCGTGCAGAAGGTGCCGTCCACGCTCAGATCCGCAATATCGAGAATCCGGTAGGTGAGGTAGACGCCGATCGCCATGATTCCCCAGATCAGACCCTGTGCGGCCGCGCCCGGTAAAGCGTTCAGTAAACTAATCATAGTGTTTCCTTTCTTGCTCTTCCTGCAAAACAACAGCGGGAAGCCGAAACGGCAATTCTCGCTGTTGCATGACAGGATTGAAAAATAATGAGGATTTAGTATTTTTCAATCTGATATTGCTCCGCAGATCAATAGCACGGAGGGGTTTTGCAATCCTTGTTGTTACTCCTCGATTGCCACATAGTCGTCCGGAATGGTGACGCCGAGCGCCTCTGCAATCGTGGGATTGTACTTCTTCGTGAAGGTTTCCGCGTACTCAATCGGCATCTCGGAGACATTGGACTCGCCGGTCAGGATCTTAGCGGCCATTTTACCGGTCGTGACGCCGAGGTCATAATAGCTGATGGAGAGGGTCGCAACGCCGCAGCCTTTGCAGATGCCTTCTTCGCCTGCGATAATCGGCACGCCTGCGGGCTGGCAGATGTTATTGATCAGCTCTGTGTTGTTGGCAGCGGTGTTATCAGTCGGAACGTAGATCACATCGGATTCGGAAGAAGCGGTGGTGGCTACGCTCGAGAGATCGTTGGAATCAGAGAACGCGTAGAGCTGGCAGGTGTAGCCCATCTCCTCCAGATAAGCCTGCACTGTGTCAACCTGATACTGGGAGTTCGCCTCCGCAGAGCAGTAGAGAAGGCCGACATTCGGATAATCGGCAACCGGGAACAGCTCGTTTAACATCTGAGCCTGCTGATCGAGGGGAGCCAGATCGGAAGTTCCGGAAATGTTGGTGCCTACAGTGCCGGAGAAATCATCGATGCCAAGCGCAACGCCGTATTCCGTGACAGAGGTTCCCAGAACAGGAATCGTGTCAGTGCCCGCCTGCGCCGCCTGCAGCGCAGCAGTTGCGTTTGCGAGAATCAGATCCACATCGTTGGAGACGAAGCTGTTGATGATCGTCGCGCAGGTATTGGAATCGCCCTGTGCATTCTGTTCGTCAAAGGTCACGGAGTCGCCGAGCGCTTCCGTGAGCGCATCCTTAAAGCCCCGTGTCGCCGCATCGAGAGCGTCGTGCTGTACCAGCTGGCAGATGCCGATGGTGTAGGTCTGGTCGGAAGCTTCTGCAGCGTCTGCGGTCTCGGAAGTCTCTTCCTCTGCCGGGGCTGCGCTTTCCTCCTGCGCTGCGCTCTCTTCCTGTGCGGAAGCGTTGTCGGTGGAGGCGGAAGTCTCCGAAGCGGAACTGCCGCACGCCGTCATGGACAGCGCGAGCAGAGCAGCCATCATTACAGATAATGTTTTCTTTTTCATAATGTTCTCCCTCGTTTCTTAATTTTGTTGCTTTTGTTTCTCTTGTTTCCTGTTTTTGAGAGGCGGTTCCCTGCCCGTTTTCTTTCTCGTGCAGCATGGCGCTGCGCCGTACAGGATAGTCGGAAAAGGAGAGATTTCAAAACGGTTCCCCCTCAAATTACTACCCAATATACTACAATATGTTTCGCGCGTCAACGCGCTAAAGCGAAAAAATCGGAAAAGAGGGGGGAATTATTGTATGAAATCAGGAACAATCTGTAGAGTGCGGGCTCCGGGCACGGTAGCGCTCGAGAAAGCTGTGTTCCCCGCCCTCCGTCTTGTAGCCGGGAAAGGTGTCGAGACAGACGGCGTGCAGGCTGTTGTAGATATTGCGCTCGATGTCGGGATTGGTCTGTTTCAGCCGGCGGACGAGCAGCTTCATCTCCTGGCGCTTGGAGGAACTGGTTTCCCCCTCTTCTGTCGTTAGATTCTCGGTGAAGCGGCAGGCACACTGAATGAACTCGAGGTTGTTGTAATGCTGCCATGCGATAATATCCTCCTCCCGGATACAGTAAAGGGGGCGGATCAGGGATATGCCGTCAAAATTCTTGCTGTGGAGCTTGGGGAGCATGGCCTGAAGCTGAGATCCGTAAAACATTCCCATCAGCGTCGTCTCGACAACGTCGTTTAAGTGATGACCGAGGGCGATTTTGTTGCAGCCGAGCTCCTTGGCATGGGCATAGAGAGCGCCGCGACGCATACGGGCGCAGAGATAACAGGGCGAATCGCTCGTTCCGTTGGCGATATCAAAAATATTCGTCTCAAAAATAGTGACGGGAATACACAGAAGGGCGGCGTTTTCCTCAATTTTCCTCCGGTTCACCGGATTGTAGCCGGGATCCATGACGAGAAAGGAGAGAGAAAACGGCACCTCGGAGTGGCGCTGCAGCTGCTGCAGCAGTTTGGCCATAATCATGGAGTCCTTACCGCCGGAGATACAGACGGCGATGCGGTCGCCTTCCTCGATCAGCTCGTACTTCTTGACGGCGGCGATGAAGGGGCTCCAGAGCTCCTTCCGGTATTTTTTGATCAGACTGCGCTCTGCAATCTGGCAGGGGGTCAGTTCCTTGCTCATGGGTTCCTCCGGAGATTGTGGGAATGTCTGCCGCTGGCAGATGACGCAGCGGAAAGATGCAGCGGGGCAGTGCGGTGGGATGGCCAATGACAATGAAAGAGTACAGATTACCTCTTTGCTGTCAGATCCCTGATGATTTCCCCGGCGATGATCAGACCGGCGACAGACGGCACGAAAGCAGTGCTGCCGGGGACGGAGCGGCGCATTGCCGCAGGACGTCCGTTATCGTTTTGGATGGTATCCGGACATCCGGAGTTCGGATCGGGAGTTCCGCCGCCTCCGCTGGTTTCGGGATCAGGGAGCGGCACAAGGGCGGGCTCTCTGGAATAGACGACCTTCAGGCGCGGAATGCCGCGTTTTTTCAGCTCGCGCCGCATGACCCTGGCGAGGGGGCAGACGCTCGTCTCGTAAATATCAGCGACTTCAAACGCGGTGGGATCGAGCTTGTTGCCTGCGCCCATGGAGCTGATCAGGGGGGTACCGGCGGCGTGTGCCTGTTCGGCGAGGGCGAGCTTGCCCGTCACGGTGTCAATGGCGTCCACCACATAATCATATCGGGTGAAATCGAACTGCGCCGCCGTTTCGGGCAGATAAAAGGTCCGGTGCACCGTGATGACGGCGTCCGGATTGATATCGAGACAGCGCTCCCGTGCGACCTCGACCTTGGGGCGGCCGATCGTGCTGTGTGTGGCATAGATCTGACGGTTTATATTCGAGAGGCAGATCACATCGTCGTCGATCAGATCGAGGGAGCCGACGCCGCTGCGGACAAGGGCTTCCACCACATAGCCGCCGACGCCGCCGACGCCGAAAACAGCCACGCGGGAGCGGGAGAGCCGCTCCATTGCCTCGCGGCCGAGCAGTAATTCGGTTCTGGAGAATTGGTTGTGCATCAGGGAGCTGTCTTCCTTCCTTATCTTCTATATTCCATGCAGATTCTATGCTTATGTAGATTCTGTTTTTATGTGGCTTCTATAGTGGTTGGTTTCTATGTAATTTCTATACTGCTTTTATGCTGCTTCTGCGCTGCTTGTAGGTGTTGTCTCTGCGCTGTCTTTCTGCTGAGTTGCCGCTGTTACAGCGTGCGGACGAGTTCGGCGACGAGAAGGGCGCAGTGTTCGGCGGCCTTGGCTTCAAATTCGGGATAGGAGACAATATCACTGCCGTCCGCTTTGTCGGAGATCGCGCGGATGATGACGAAGGGAATCTCATTAAGATAAGAGGCCTGCGCAATGGCACAGCCTTCCATCTCTGTGCAGAAACCGTGGAAGGTGTCGGCGATCCACTTCTTTTTGTCCGCGTCGCAGATAAACTGGTCGCCGCTCACAACGCGCCCCTCAAAAACCTGAATCTCCGGAGCTGCCTTGCGGCAGGCGGCAACAGCTGCGCTGCGCAGGGCGGGACTGGCGGGGAAAGAGGCGGATTTCATCTGCGGCACCTGACCGGGGGCATAGCCAAAGACGGTGGCGTCCACGTCGTGGTATATGGCATCGACAGAGACGACGATGTCTCCGATATTGGCATCGTTGCACAGGGAACCGGCCACGCCGGTGTTGATGATATGCGTCACCGCAAAGAGATCGCATAAGATCTGGACGCAGAGACCGGCGTTGACCTTCCCGATGCCGCTCTGAACGACGACAACCTCTCTGCCGCCCAGCAGTCCTTCTGTAAATTCCATACCCGCGCGGGTTACGGTGCGGGCATTGGCGATCTGCTGTTTTAGGGCGCAGACCTCCACTTCCATAGCTCCGATAATACCTAATTTCATAATAATCTCCATTCCAGAGCGCTTTTGCGCGACGGGGCGACGCAAATTTCAAATTTGCGTCTGCCATCAACGAACTTTGTACCAGAGCGCCCTCGCGACGGGGCGGCTCGCCAAATTAACAGGATAGGGTCCATCTTTCCGGACTCCGCTCAGGAAGCATAGCTCGCTGCGCGTCAGTCGGCGGGATAGACCAGATGTTTTTCATCGATGTGGTAAAGCGTATTCTCAAGGTAGCGGGCGGCGAGGTATCTGGCTATGCCCGGATTCATATCGAGGTAGTTGCCGCAGTCGCGCGGCGAAGCGCCGGGAATCTCGCCCTCGTAGTCGCGGATGAATTCGAACATCGAAATCATCAGGGGGACGATATCCTGTGAGGAATATTCTCCCGCGAGCAGAAGATAAAAGCCGGTGCGGCAGCCCATCGGACCGAAATAAACGGTTTTGTCTCCGAAATCGGGATGGTTGCGCAGATAGGTCGCCGCGAGATGTTCGATGGTATGTACCTCTGCGGTATTCATGACAGGCTCATCGTTGGGCGAGGTCATGCGCAGATCAAAGGTTGTGATGACGGCATCGCCGTAGTGGTCTCTGCGGGAGACGTACACGCCAGGCTCCAGCAGGAGGTGATTGATCGTAAAGCTCGTGATTTTTTCCATAACATCTCCATTCCGGAGCGCTCCTCGCGATAACGGAACCGGTGCGGGCAGAGAGCCGCAGAGGAACCCGGATCTGCGGCGCTCCGATACAGATCCTGCGGAAGTGCGGTTTATCCGCCTCCACTCTGCCATGCCTATTATCATATGTTTCCGGAGAAAAGTAAACGGGGAAATCCAGGGGCGGAGGTGTTTATAAATCCATAATAATTTGTTTATAGTTCCTTTATTGCATGCTTGTTCTATATGTTGTATAACATATACAGATCAAAAAAAGAGAGCAACGAAAAAGGAAGAGCCGAAGAGGCTTCACCGAATGCTTTCCGATCTCCGGAAGCTTTGCCGAAGGGGCAGGGCGGACGGCGCAAAACGCATACGACACATCTGTAAAACAGAGTGCTTTCTAAAAGGAGGAATGACTTATGTTAAGACCGGCAATGTACAGAAACAGCAGCAGAGATTTTTGGAATGATCCGTTTGATATGTTCGACGATATGCTCCCGGCATTCTGGGGTGGCAGCCAGCTGGAAAAGAGCTTTTCAGGATTTAAGACCGACGTCATTGAAAAGGACGATAAATACGTTCTGCAGGCGGAGCTTCCGGGATTTAAAAAGGAAGATATCAAAATTGATCTGAAGAATGACGTCCTGACTGTCTCGGCTTCTCACAGCGATGAGAAGAAGGAGGAGGACAAGAAGCAGAAGTATCTGCGCAAAGAGCGTACCTATACGTCCTATTCCAGGAGCTTCCGGGTAGAGAATGTCCGGCCGGAGGACGTAAACGCCAGCTACAGCGACGGCGTTCTGGAGGTTTCCTTCCCGAAGAGGGATGCGCTGCCTGAGCAGGAAGTCAGGAAAATTGAAGTGAAATAAGGCACTGAAGAAGTAGCGAGATAAGGTGAGAACAAAATCAAGAACCGCTTTCCGGCAGACGAGCCGGAAAGCGGTTCTTTCTCTGATCTGAAAAATACGGAACACTCCGTTGACTCTTCCGGGGAACTTTCCGGAGAAGCCGTAAGCGCTTCGTGCGGATTTGCCAGCGGCCGGTCTTTATTTTGCGGGCGGCTGATAGGTCGGAGCAGTCTTGGGGGCTTTGCCCTTGATGACCTGATGATAGTAGGAGTAAGTCATCGGCTTGCCGCCGGCTGCCTTCTGC
Source organism: Eubacteriales bacterium (assembly GCA_030524225.1). Classification (GTDB taxonomy): domain Bacteria; phylum Bacillota; class Clostridia; order Lachnospirales; family Lachnospiraceae; genus CAG-791. The sequence goes on along the minus strand of JAUNGV010000036.1, from coordinate 18,677 downwards.
GCATCGAGAAGTCTGGCGAGAAAGATGGTATGCGTTTCGGTCTCCATTTTGTCGGTGACCTCAAAGAGGCAGTAGGAGGTGCTTTCGCTGAGCACCGGGAGTCCGTCCACCATCTGATAGTCTACGCCGTCAAATTTATCGTTGTCGCGTCCGCTGCGGAAGCCAAAGCGGCCGATCGTGAGCGGAGCGATCGTTTCGGGAAGGATTGAGAGAGAGAACCGGCCTGTTTTCTCGATACAGCCGTGTGTGAAATTGTCATGGTTGATGCTGACCGCCAGCGTCGGCGGCTCTGCCGTGATCTGCATGGCGCTGTTGGCGATACAGCCGGTAGGACGGTCCCCGTCCATCGAGGAGACGACGTAGACACCGTAGGAGAGATCAAAGAGTGCGGAAAGATCCATGGAAATACCTGCCTTTCTTTTCTGCAATACAGTGTGGATGTAAAAAAGGGCATCCGGACTGTTCCGGATGCCCAGAGAGAAGCTTACGCGAAATATCTCTTTAACAGGCCTGCAAATGCCTTGCCATGTCTTGCCTCGTCTCTTGCCATCTCGTGAACGGTGTCATGGATAGCGTCGAGATTGAGTTCCTTCGCGCGCTTTGCAAGATCTACCTTGCCAGCGGTTGCGCCGTTCTCAGCCTCAACACGCATCTGCAGATTCTTCTTCGTGGAATCGGTAACCGCTTCGCCGAGCAGCTCTGCGAACTTCGCTGCGTGCTCTGCCTCTTCGTAAGCAGCCTTCTCATAGTAAAGGCCGACTTCCGGATAGCCTTCTCTGAACGCAACGCGGCTCATTGCGAGATACATACCAACCTCGGAACATTCGCCGTTGAAGTTTGCGCGCAGATCCTCCATGATATCTTCCGGAGCGCCCTGTGCCACGCCTACCACGTGCTCAGCAGCCCAGCTCATTTCCTCGCCCTGTGCGACGAACTTGGAAGCCGGAGCGCCGCAGACCGGACATTTCTCCGGAGCCTGGTCGCCTTCATAAACGTAACCGCAAACAGAACATACAAATTTCATTTTCTTTCTCCTTTTCTCTTATTGTTGTGATGTTGTAATGGATGAATGGTTGCTGCCTACCATGCGGGCCTTGCCGCGGCTGCGGCAGGAATGAGCGCGCATGTTAGTTGCTTTTTGCAGAAACTGCCTTCCCCAGCGCCTCGTTCTGCTTTTGCAGGCAGTCCGAGCAGATTCCGTAGAAATACGTCGTGTAGCCGGTGATCCGGCCGTCGAAATGTTCTCCGGCAATTTCCTTGATCCGGTCGATGGATTTCATCTTGATATCCTGAACACAGCCGCATTCTCTGCAGACGAAGTGATTGTGTTCGGAGAGATCCGGATCGAAGTGGATCACGCCGTCTCCGACATCCACGGAACGAATCTTGCCGATATCCCGCAGAAGAATCAGATTCCGGTATACGGTACCGAGGCTGATATTGGGAAAAGTCTGTCTGACGCCGTCATAGACAGCATCGGCAGTCGGGTGATCGTGCCTGCTCTGCAGGTATTGATAAATAGCCTCCCGCTGTCGGCTGTATTTCAGTATCATTGAGTCTCCTTTCAATATCAGTAACAGTTACTAGTATCATTAAATCCTTTATGAAAAGAAAAGTCAAGACTAACTTTTGCGGGATATAAAAGATAAATGTGAAAATTTTCTAACCTTATCCGCTTTTCGATGAAAGCAAAAAAGAAGTGTGATACACTGTTTTCAATGAAGCGTGCTGCGAGGGCGCTCCGGAATGGAGAGTAGTATGACATTTAAGAGACGACTGATTATTGCGTTTTCCATTATGCTGTTGACACCGCTTATTCTGTGTTCGGCGGCGTTCTTTGTTATAGGAAATTATCTCGTCGGAGAGGACGGCGCGCAGCTGACGCTGCGGGACTATGCGATGCTCTCGGAGAATGTGCAGGCCTACGATGAGGAAGCGATGCTCCTCTATAATACTGTGGCGCAGGAGCTGCAGCGGGATCCGTATATCCTGGAGGACAGGGCGTATCTGGAGGCTCTGGCGGAGGCTCTGGAGGAGGAAGGCCGGGAGTCCTATCTGATCGTGAGAAAGGGAGACGAACTCTACTATACAAACAATGAGAATGCCGCCAGAAAGATTTTTTCCAGGCTGCCGGTCTTTCGTTACATGGACGGGGGCAACGGCGAGATTGGCTACTATATAGATAATCTTGACAAGATGGTCAAGCAGCTGGATTTCACATTTTCCGACGGCTCCGAAGGCAGCTTTTTTATCGTGACACGGATTGTGACTCTTGTTTCCAGGCCCCTGCTGGCGGGAATGTTCGTGGCGATGATTGTGATTCTGATGATTACGGCGGGGGTGATTACGCACTGGTTTAAAAAGGGCGTTTTCCAGCCGATCAACGCGCTCAATGTCGCGATGAGGAATATCCGGGACGGCAATCTGGAGTATATGCTGCCTACGACTGGCAAGGGAGAAATCGGCGACCTGTATCAGAATTATGAAGATATGAGACTGCGCCTGAAGGAGTCTGCCGACGAAAAGATTGACAGGGAGCGGCAGAACAGGGAGCTGATCAGCAATATTTCCCACGATCTGAAGACGCCGATTACATCAATTAAAGGGTATGTCGAGGGAATTATGGACGGCGTCGCGAATACGCCGGAAAAACAGAAGAAATATATCCGGACAATTTACAACAAAGCGAATGACATGGACAAGCTGATCAACGAACTGACGCTGTACGCCCGCATCGATAACGACAGGATTCCGTATAATTTCCACAAGATTAATGTGGCGGATTACTTCGGGGACTGCGTGGATGAGATCGGTATGGATATGGAGTCGCGGGGAATCGAACTCAACTATTCCAATATGGTGTCTCCGGACACGCTGATTATCGCCGATCCGGAGCAGATGAAACGGGTTGTGAATAATATCATCAGCAACAGCGTGAAGTATCTCGACAAGCTGCACGGCAAGATTGATATCCGTATTCTGGACGAGCAGGACGCGATCCGCGTCGAGATTGAGGACAACGGAAGGGGAATTGCGGCGAAGGATCTGCCGAATATTTTCGACCGTTTTTACCGGACGGACGCCTCCCGCAATTCAGCGCAGGGCGGCAGCGGAATCGGCCTCTCGATCGTCAAAAAGATCGTGGAGGACCACGGCGGTTATATCTGGGCGACGAGCCGGATCGGGGAGGGAACGTGCATGCACTTTGTCATTCGCAAGTACCGCGAGGTGGAGAATCCCAGTGTTGACGCGGAGGCCAGCGAAAAAACGGAGGGCGCCGGCGCGGCGGAGTAAACGGAGAAGTACAGGGCGCATACAGGAATTATCATAGAAATCATATGGTATAGAAATCACATAGTTATAGAAAGTATATAGAAATCATACAGGAGGCAGCAGAAGCGTGATGAAGATGGAAGGAAAGACGAGCAGAATTCTGATTATTGAGGACGAGGAGAGCATTGCGGATCTGGAGAAGGATTATCTGGAACTGAGCGGATACGAGGTGCAGACGGAGGGAGAGGGCAGCGCGGGACTGCACGCGGCGCTGACGCAGGAATTCGATCTGGTGATTCTGGATCTGATGCTGCCGGGGATGGACGGATTCGAGGTGTGCAAGAAGATCCGGGAGATCAAGAACGTACCGATTCTGATGGTGTCCGCCAAAAAAGATGATATCGACAAGATTCGCGGGCTCGGGCTCGGCGCGGACGATTATATGACGAAGCCTTTTTCTCCGAGCGAGCTCGTGGCGCGGGTCAAGGCGCATATGGCGCGGTATGAGCGGCTGGTCGGAGCGAATCAGAAAACAAATGACGTGATAGAAATCCGCGGGCTGAAAATTGATAAGACCGCGCGGCGCGTCTGGGTGGACGGCACGGAGAAGAACTTCACGACGAAGGAGTTCGACCTGCTGACATTTCTGGCGGAGAATCCGAATCATGTTTATACAAAAGAGGAGCTGTTCCGGGAGATCTGGGATATGGATTCCATCGGAGATATTGCGACAGTGACCGTTCACATCAAGAAAATCCGGGAGAAAATCGAGTACGATACGTCCAAGCCGCAGTATATCGAGACCATCTGGGGTGTGGGATACCGGTTCAAGGTGTAATTCCGGAGGGATGACGGATAAGGAAAGAAAGGCGGGTATGATGCGGGAAAAAGAGGCGGAGAGCAGACAGCAGGCGGACTGGATGAAGTATCTTTTATACATCTATCTGCTGCTCATGACGATTGTCTACCCGCTCTATATGCGCGACGGTTATCAGCAGCTCGGAGAGGCCAAGGCGCTGCTGTACCGCAATCTCTCCCTCCTTGTGCTGGCTCTCCTGGCGGGGGCGGCGTTCTTTGCCGCCGGACAGGAGAAAACCCGCCGGATACGGGAAAATCCGGACAAGAAGGCAGCGGACTCTCCAGACAGGGTGCGGGCGGCGCTTCGCCGTCTCTCGTGGACGGATCGCTGGGTGATCGTGTACGGTCTTGGCTGCGCTGCGTCGCTTCTGTTCTCCATGGAGAAGGAGACGGCCTTCTGGGGGCTGACCGGCTGGCGGACAGGGTTTCTGACGCAGATGTTTTTTCTCGTCTTTTATTTTCTGTTTTCCCGGATTCCGGTATACGGGGAGGGCGGCTATGTGCGCGGCAGGGAGGGAGCCTTTTCCCTGTTTACCGCGGGGACGCTTCTTGTCTGTTCCATTGCGGTGCTGAACCGGTTCTCTATTCTCTCGTTTGCAGGGGAGTATGAGAACAGTTTTATCTCTACGATCGGCAATATCAACTGGTACTGCGGATTTCTGTCGGTCTTTCTGCCGGTGGCGGCGCTGCAGAGCATGGTGGAGAAGCGCCCCGGGATCCGGGCGCTGGCGCTGGCGGCGAGTTTTATTGCTTTTGCGAGCGCGGCGACACAGGGGGGTGCGAGTGCGTTTATCGCGGTGGGGGCGACCTTTCTGTTTGGCTTTGCACTGGGGACGGCTTCCGTGGAGAGACTGCGGCGGTTTGTTCTGCTGCCCGCGCTCTTCGGCGCGGCCTGTCAGTGTGTGCGGGTGCTGCGGGTGCTGGGCGGAGGATCCGGATATTTCAATGATTACTATTATTATAACGAGACGGCGACGGGCGATTTCCTGACGACGGGTAATGAGACCCTCTGGCTGTGCCTTGTATTTGTGACGCTGTATATTCTGCTCTTCTGGGTGGAGAAAAGAGGGCAGGGGCAAGGCGGCGCGGCGGCGGAGACGGCCGGCGGGCAGAGGCAAAGCGGCGCAAAGGAGGCAGTCGGCGGACGGATACAAGGAGGCTCGGAGGAGGCAGCGCTGCGCGCCGCCCGGCTTCTGTGGAGGATTGTGCTGGGCGCAGCGCTTGCTGCGGCAGCGATTTATCTGCTTCTGCTGGCGGTCAATACGGCGTATCCCGGAAGAATCGCGGCGCTCTCGGGCAGCGGGCTGTTTACTTTTGATGAGAGCTGGGGAAGCGCCCGCGGCGCGGCGTGGATGGTAGCGGTGCGCACGTTTGCTGATTTTACGCCTCTGCGGATGGTGATCGGGGCGGGGGAGGACTGCTTCTCGGCGGCCTGCTACGCGGTGTCTGCGGCGGTGGAGATTCTGACGCGGGCCTTTGGCGGAGCGACGCTGCGCAATGCGCATAATGAGTGGCTGACGATGCTTGTCAACAACGGGGTGCTGGGCGCGGTGGCTTATGCGGGAATTTTCATCAGCGCATTCTGGCGATTTGTCAGGCAGGGAACCAGGGAGCCGTATCTCTATGTGGCGGCGGGAGCGATTCTGTCCTATACGCTCCACAATATGGTGAGCTTTCAGCAGGTGACGAGTACGCCGTTCATTTTCCTGCTGCTCGGAATGGGGGAGGAACTGTGGCGGCGAACAAGACAGACACATAGGAGAACGGGAGAGGAAAACAGCTGCACGGATACCTGCAAGCAAAAGAACAAAAATGATGCCGGTGATTGCGTACAGAGTGAAGATAAGAGACCAGAATGTGAGGGAAATCTAAGAAATGACCATTGTCCGGAAGAGGGGGCCGGAATTTGGCAAGGAGACGGACATGGATCAAAATTTTACGGGAAACAGGAGCGGCGGCAGGAGAAAGACGCTGGCGGCGCTGTACATACTGGCGGTATCGGCGGGGGTGCTGGCGTTTTGCACGCGCTCGTCCTTCCTGTATCCTCTCAATAACTGGGATGATGTCAACTGTTATTTCACCATCGGCAAGGCGATGATGAGCGGACAGGTGCCCTACCGGGACGTGTTTGACCACAAGGGGATTTATCTGTATTTCTTCTATGGTCTGTGCACACTGGTGTCGCGGACGACGTTTGCGGGCGTGTATCTGATGGAGATCCTGTGCGGGGCGGCAGATCTTTTCTGTCTGTACCGGATTCTGCGGCTGTATGTGAGGCGGGGGACAGCGTTTGTGCTGCTGCCGCCTCTTCTGGCGGTGATGTTTTCGAGCCGCAGCTTTTACTGGGGCGGCAGCGCGGAGGAGATTTGCCTGCCGTTTCTGCTCTGGCCGCTGTATCTGCTGCTGCGGGCCGGAAGGCGCGGCGGGAGCGCGGCAGGCACAGCGGCCCGGCGGGTTGCCGGCGAGATGGGGACCGGCTTTCGGAACGCCTTGCGGCGCGGCGCGGAAGGAGACGCGGGGAAGAAGCAGGAAACCGTGTTTACCGGCAGGGAGGCGCTGGCGATCGGCCTGTGTGCCGGTGTCGTCGCGAACATCAAATTTACGCTGCTGGGCTTCTTTCTGGCGGGGGCGATCCTGGTTGCGTTCCGGTTGATCCCGCGGCGCAGCTGGAGAGAGCTCGGGCAGAGCGTTCTGCTGTTCCTGGCGGGGGCGGTGCTTGCGACGGTTCCGTGGGTGATTTACTTCGGCGCCCACGGCGCGCTGGGTGACTGGGCGCAGGGGTATCTCGTCACGAATCTGTCCGGTTACAGCACACTGACGGACGGAGAGGAGGCGCTCACGGCGGGAGAGCGCATCAAGTCGCTTCTTCTGATTCTCTACTGGCTGATCCGGCAGAATATCCAGTATTTTGCGCTGGTCATCGCGGGACTGTTCTGGGCGCTGCTGCGGCGGGGGGCGGATCTGTGGGAGCGGCTTGCGCCGGGATTGCTCTTTGGGTTCTTATTTCTAGGCATCTATATCGGTGGATCGGAGCTGCCGTACTATTCGCTGCCGCTGAGCATCTTTGCGGTGCTGGGGACAGCGGCGCTCGGGCGCGCGGCGGAGAGAATAATCGGTTGCGCGGCGCAGAGAATGACCGAGTGTTCGGCGGAGGGAGTGGCCGGGCGTGCGGTGCAGAAAGTGAGCGGACGCGAGGCGGAGAGAACGCCCGGGCGCGCGGCGGAGAGAATAACCGGCTGCGCGGCGCAGACAATAGCCGGACCGCGCGCAGGCAGAACGGCGTTTGCCGCGCTGGGGCTTGCTGTCTCGTTGACGGCCGGACTTGGTCTGTGCTACGGGCTGACGATGAACCGCTACTATCTCTCTTATGAAAAAGAAGATCTTTTTCAGTACCGCTTTGCCGGGACGATCCGTGCGTCGGGCGTGGAATCGCCGACGCTGCTCAATTACCGTTGTTTGGACGCGGGGCTGTTCACGACGGCGGATATTCTGCCGAGTCAGAAATGGTTTCAGGCGGTGAATATCGAGCTGCCGGAGATGGACGAGGCGCAGAGACAGAGCATTCTGCAGGGGGAGACGGATTTCGTACTCGTCAGGGATGCGTATCCTGATACTATCCTGCAGCAGTACCGGAGGGTGGACGAGATGATGCAGGTGATGGGAGATACGGTGCACATGTATTATCTGTTCCAGAAAAAGTGAGAACCGGAGGGACTGTCTGCTGCCGGAGGCGGTTCGAAACGGATGTCGTACCGTGTGGAGGGGAGCAGAGCGGTCCGGAGATTGCTGTTCATGGAACTGTCTTTTCGTGGCTGACTGTGTCTGGTAAGGTTTGAATAGATTTGTTCTAAAAAGAACGGGAATTTTTCTGGAAGTAGTCCGCAAAATCTGGTAGAGTAGACGCACTTGCGGTGAAATCAAATACATGGGGAGTGTGACTATGCAGAGCTTACGTAAAAACTATACGGCGACCATTTACTGTTCCTTTACCGGGTATGTCGTGCAGGCGATTATCAACAACTTTATTCCGCTTCTGTTTCTGACATTTCAGAGAGAGTACCAGATCTCGCTCGATCGGATCTCACTTCTGATTACGTTTAATTTCGGCGTGCAGCTGCTGGTCGATCTCCTGGCAGCGGGAGTCGTGGACCGGATCGGTTACCGCGCCTGCATTGTGGCGGCGCATCTGTTTGCGGCGGCGGGACTGCTGCTGCTTCCGGTACTGCCGGAGGCGATGGGGAATCCCTTTGTGGGAATCCTGATCGCGGTGATGATCTATGCCGTTGGCGGCGGGCTGATCGAGGTGCTGATCAGTCCGATTGTGGAGGCCTGCCCGACACAGAAGAAATCGGCGGCGATGAGTCTGCTGCATTCCTTTTACTGCTGGGGACACGCGGGGGTCATTGTGCTCTCGACGGTCTTCTTCTCTCTGGCGGGAATCGGAAACTGGAAGATTCTCTCCTGTGTCTGGGCGATTGTTCCGGTTGTCAACATGATTCTGTTTCTGTTCGTGCCGATCAATCAGCTGAATGAGGAAGCGGAGGGAATGACGATTCCGCAGCTGATCCGCAGTAAGACGTTCTGGATCATGATGCTGCTGATGTTCTGCGCGGGCTCCTGTGAGCAGGGAATTTCCCAGTGGGCGTCGGCCTTTGCGGAGTCGGGTCTGGGTGTCTCCAAAACCTTCGGCGATCTGGCTGGGCCCTGTGCCTTTGCACTGCTGATGGGACTTTCCCGGGCGTTCTATGCCAAATTCTCGGATAGAATTCATCTCGTGAAGTTTATGGCGTGCAGCGGCGTGCTGTGCCTGATCAGCTACCTGCTCGCCTCCCTGTCCCCGTCCCCGCTGTTCGGACTGATCGGCTGCGCGCTCTGCGGTTTCTCCGTCGGTGTGCTCTGGCCGGGAACCTTCTCGATTGCCTCGGCGGCGATCCGGGGCGGCGGAACGGCGATGTTCGCCTTTCTGGCGCTGGCGGGAGACGTGGGGTGCAGCGGCGGCCCGACGTATGTGGGCTTTGTGGCGAATGCGGCGGGCGGCAGCCTGAAAACAGGAATTCTCGCAGGAACAGTGCTGCCGGTGCTGTTGCTGATCGGGCTGGCACTGTGTGCGTCGCAGAACAGAAAACAGGGCGTGGAGGTAAGATAGAAGCAGGTTGCAGAAGTAAGTAGGAAGTATGCTGCAGAAACAGGTGTGAAAGGAAGCTGTAGCAGCAAGTAGGGAAGCAAGCTGCAGAAACAGGTATGGAAGCAAGCGGCAGAAGTAAAGATAGAAGCAGGTATAAATTATAGAAGCAAGAGATAGAAATCAGACAGAAGGCTGACAGAGAACAGGGATGTTCGGGCAGGGAGGAAAGGATGAAATTTACATTTGACTGGAAGGAATACGGGGACGCCGCGCGGCAGATGGCGGCAGAGGGATGCGTGCTGCTGCGCAACGAAGCGCAGGCGCTGCCGGTCAGAAGCGGAGAGCGGGTATCGGTCTTCGGGCGGATTCAGAATCACTATTATAAGAGTGGAACGGGATCGGGCGGTATGGTGAACGCGCCGTATGTCGTCTCGATTATGGACGGGCTGCGAGCGCATCCGGAAATTACGCTTAATGAAAAGCTGGCACAGATTTACACACAGTGGGAGGAGAGCCATCCGTTTGATAAGGGAGAGGGATGGGCGAGAGAGCCGTGGTCACAGGAGGAGATGGAGATTTCTGGCGAGCTTGCGGCGGAGGCGGCCGCTGTCTCAGATGTGGCGCTGGTGATTCTGGGACGCAGCGCGGGAGAGGACAGGGACGCCTGCGCGCAGGAGGGCAGCTATTACCTGACGCAGGGTGAGCGGTCGATGCTGAGCCGTGTGACGGCGGCCTTTTCCCGAGTGGCCGTGGTGCTGAATGTCGGCGCGGTGATGGACATGAGCTGGGTGCAGAATTATCGGCCGCAGGCAGTGCTCTACGTCTGGCAGGGCGGCATGGAGGGAGGAAACGGTGTGGCGGACATTCTGACCGGTCGGGTCAGTCCCTCCGGAAAGCTGGCGGATACGATTGCGCGCCGCATTGAGGATTATCCCTCCACAGAACATTTCGGAGATGAAAAACGGAATTTCTATGTGGAAGATATCTATGTGGGATACCGTTACTTTGAGAGCGCCGCGCCGGAATGCGTGCTGTATCCGTTCGGATACGGACTCTCCTATACGTCGTTTGCAATCGAGACGGGGGATCTCGTCTCGGAGGGCGGAGATGTGAGCGTGAGAGCGAGAGTAACGAACACAGGAGATGTGTCTGGCAAGGAGGTTGTGCAGATCTACGGCGCCGCCCCGCAGGGGGCGCTGGCCAAGCCGCTGCGAAGTCTTCTGTGCTATGGCAAAACGAGGGAGCTGGCACCGGGAGAGAGCCAGACGCTGACGCTCTCCTTCCCGATCGAGGCGATGGCTTCCTATGATGATACCGGGGCAACGGGCCATAAGTCGTGCTGGATACTGGAACAGGGAGAATACGGGATCTATGCCGGCAACTGCGTGCGGGATGCGTTCGCGGGAGACGGACAGAGCGGGGCGAAGACGATCCTGCGTCTGGCAGGGCGTTATGTGCAGCCGGAAACAGCGGTGGTGCAGACGCTGGAGGAAGCGTGCGCGCCGACCACACCGTTTGAGAGGATGCGGATTGCGTTTGACCGGCCGCAGGAGAGCGGACAGGCAGCCGGACAGGAGACGGCACAGCCGCAAAACGGCGCCGCACAGGATGAGCCGATTCCGGCGCGGCCGGAAACTGCACGGATCATATGGGAGAGAGCGCCGCTGCGGACGATTGATCTGACGGAGCGCATTGCGGAAAGAAGACCGGAGGACAGTGTATACACGGGAGACCGGGGCCTGAAACTGCGCGACGTGCGGGAGGGCAGAGCGACGATGGAGGAATTCCTGGCACAGCTCTCCGACGAGGATCTGATCCATATGACGCGGGGCGAGGGGATGTGCTCCCCGAAGGTTACGCCCGGCATCGCGGGGGCGATCGGCGGCGTGACCGGGAGGCTGCAGGCCTTCGGCATTCCGGCGATGGGCTGCTCCGACGGACCGTCCGGCATCCGGATGGACTGTGGGACGAAGGCGTTCAGCTGTCCGAACGGAACGCTGATGGCGTGTTCCTTTAACCTGCCTCTTACGGAACGCCTTTATGATATGGTGGGACGTGAGCTGCGCAGGAACCGGATCGACGCTCTGCTGGGACCGGGACTCAATATTCACCGGAATCCTTTGAACGGGCGCAATTTCGAGTATTTTTCCGAGGATCCGTATCTGACGGGCAGCATGGCGGCGGCACAGCTGCGCGCGATGCACCGTTATCATGTGACGGGCACGGTCAAACATTTCGTCTGCAACGATCAGGAGACGGCGCGCCGGATGGCGGATGCAGTCGTCTCGGAGCGGGCGCTGCGGGAGATTTACTTAAAGCCTTTCGAGATTGCAGTCAGGGAGGGAGGCGCGTACAGTGTGATGTCGACCTACGGGCCGCTTAACGGCTTCTGGACGGCAAGCAGCTACGATCTGCTGACGACGGTTCTGCGCGGCGACTGGGGATTCCGGGGGCTTGTGATGACGGACTGGTGGGCGGAGATGAATGAGGAGGGCGGTCAGGGCACGCGGGAAAATACGGTGCCGATGGTGCGCGCCCAGAACGACGTCTATATGGTGACGGACAGCGCGGCGGATAACAGCGGGAACGACAACTCCGAAGAGGGGCTGCGGGAAGGAAGAATTACCAGAGGGGAGCTTCTGCGGAATGCGGCGAATATCTGCCGCACCGTGATGCGAAGCGCTGTGATGGACTTTGCCTGCGGGGAGCGGGATGAGATCGAGGAGTGCAACAGACCGGCGGAGGCCAGCGGCGCGGTGTATGAACAGGGAGAGCTGACCCTGACGGGGGCGGCGGATCTGGACGTCTCCAGACTTGTCACCGAGGCATCGTCCAACAATGTCTATGCGGTGCGGATCCCGGAGCGGGGAAAATACCGTATGCGGATGGAACTGCGCTCGACGCTCTCCGCGCTTTCGCAGGCGACGGTGACCTTCTCGATTAACAGCACGCTGTATGCCTCCTTTACCCTGAGTGGAACGGAGGGGGCGTGGGTGAGCAGAACCTGCGAGTTCGCGCGCGTCGTCTCCATCGATAATTATCTGAATTTCTATTTCGCCCAGAGCGGGCTGGAGATCCGCGCCATCCGGCTGGAGAGGATCGAGACGGAGGAGTAAGCAGAGAAAAGGGAGAGAAGCAGTGACGATCAGAACAGCGACAGCAGCGGATTTAGAGGCGATCGCGGCCGTGGAGGCGGCCTGCTTTCCGGCGGCAGAGGCGGCGTCAAAAGAGGAGTTTGCACAGCGGCTCGCCTGTTACGGCGATCATTTCTGGCTGCTCTTTGACGGGGAGCGGCTCGTCTCGTTTGTGGACGGGATGGTGAGCGATCAGGAAGATCTGACTGATGAGATGTATGAGAGAGCACAGCTGCATGCGGAGGACGGGGCGTGGCAGATGATTTTCGGAGTCAACACGCTGCCCGCCTATCGAAGGAGAGGGTGCGCTGCACGGCTGCTGGAGCGGGCGATCGCGGACGCCAGAGCCCAGGGGCGGCAGGGACTGGTGCTCACCTGCAAGGAGAAGCTGCTTCCGTATTATGCGAAGTTCGGATTTAAGAATGAAGGGATCTCCTCCTCCGTCCACGGCGGCGCAGTGTGGTATCAGATGAGGCTGCGGTTTGCGGAGAAAGAGGAGGAAGCAGGCGCCACAGGCGCCAGTCCCATGATCTCCGTGATCGTGCCGGTCTATAATGCGGAGAAGTTCCTGGAGCGCACTGTGGAGAGCATCTGCGCGCAGACGTACCGGAATCTGGAGATTCTGCTGGTGGACGACGGGTCGGCGGACGGTTCTCTGGCACTGTGCGAGTCGATGGCGCGGTGTGATTCGCGTATCCGTGTTTTCCACAAGGAGAACGGCGGGGCCTCGAGCGCGCGCAATCTGGGGGTGCGGGAGGCGCGGGGCGGGTATGTCGGCTTTGTGGACTCCGATGATCTGATCGCACCGGAGATGTACGAGAGACTGGCGCGGGGGGCGGCAGCCGCAGAAGGCGGTATGCTGTCGGGAATGGTGTCGGAAGCGGGTGTAGGAGATCAGATACAGTCGGGAACCGTGTCGGAAGCGGGCGCGGGAGGCTGCATACCATCGGGCGGTGCGAAGCCGTGGGGACAGGAATTGACGGACAGAGGGAGGACAGATCCGCGTTCCGCCGTTCTCGTTCAGATCGGACGCGACGAACAGGACGAGCAGGGGCGGCCCCTGCCTCCGGCGCTTCTTCCGCCGGAGAGGGAGATGTTGATCCCGTCGGAAGCGTTTATGGAAAGCCTGCTGCTCTATACAGGGGACAGCTCCTTCTGTACGAAGCTGACGCCCCGCGCGCTTCTGCTGGAACATCCGTTTCCGGAGGGGGTGATGGGGGAGGACTTCCTGCTGCATATGAAGCTGCTGCCTGAGATCGGAGGCGTGCTCTGTCTGCCGGATACCGGCTATCACGTCGTGCACCGCGCGGGCAGCGTGACGAGGCGGCTTGACGCGTCGCAGTTCTCCCGCTCCTATATCGATATTGTCAGGCATGCGGATTATGTGGAGGAAGAGGTCTGTGTGCGCTATCCGTCGCTGCAGAGGCAGGCGCGCCGTTTCGGGCTCTATGAGCGGCTTGATTACCTGCTGCATGTGCCGGTTTCGGATATGACGGGAAGCAATGCCTTTTACCGCGGGGTGATCGGCTATCTGCGCCGCCATGTTGCGGATACGCTGCGCAGTCCGTATCTGGATCGCAAGAGCAGGCTTTATCTGCTCCTGTTTACGATCGCGCCCCGCACGCTGCGCCGGGCGCATAAGGCGCTGCGCAGGCTGTAGCGGGATAAAATTGTGGGGTAAAATTCTGTTTTGTTTGTCTTCCAAAAACAACGGCAGCGTCTTATAATAAAGTTGTTGTCCGGGGGCGTTTCCGGGGACAGGGGCATGCGGCGTGCCGCCGTCTGCCGGTCTGCGGGAAAGAGAGCCGGGCAGGAGCGAAGACGCTCCGTGACAGGGTGTTACTACGGCGCAAAGCAGTGTCTCTGCGGAAAGCGGAGTTCTGGTTTGCGGTGACAATAAGGAGGAAGAAGACGATGGAAAAGAAGAACATTGACTGGGCAAATCTCGGGTTTTCCTATATGGAGACCGACAAGCGTTACGTCTGCAACTATAAGGACGGCGCGTGGGAAGAGGGTGGTCTGACTGACGATCCGATGATTACGATGAGCGAATGCGCGGGTGTGCTGCAGTATGCGCAGACGGTCTTTGAGGGATTGAAGGCGTATACCACGGAGGACGGTCACATCGTATGCTTCCGCCCGGATTTAAATGCGGACCGGCTCTACGATTCCGCGCTGCGTCTGGAAATGCCCCCGTTTCCGAAGGATAAATTCATCGAGGCGGTCAAAATGGTCGTCAAGGCCAACGACGCGTATGTGCCGCCCTTCGGTTCCGGCGCGACGCTCTACATCCGCCCGTATATGTTCGGCTCCAATCCGGTGATCGGCGTGAAGCCGGCGGACGAGTATCAGTTCCGGATCTTTACGACGCCGGTCGGCCCGTATTTCAAGGGAGGAGCCAAGCCGATCACGATCCGCGTCAGTGACTTTGACCGGGCTGCGCCGCGCGGCACCGGCAATATCAAAGCCGGACTCAACTATGCGATGAGCCTGCATGCGATTGTCGAGGCGCACAAAGCGGGCTTCGATGAGAACGTCTATCTTGATCCCGCGACGAGGACGAAGATTGAGGAGACCGGCGGAGCGAATGTGCTCTTTGTCGATGCGGACGGCAATCTTGTCGTACCCAAGTCCGATTCGATTCTGCCGTCGATCACGCGGCGCTCGCTCGTGTATGTGGCGCAGCATTATCTGGGACTGAACGTGGAGGAGAGAGAAGTCTATCTCGATGAGGTGGAGAACTTTAAGGAGTGCGGTCTCTGCGGCACTGCGGCGGTGATCTCTCCGGTGGGCAAGATCAACGATCACGGCAGGGAGATCTGCTTTGCCAGCGGCATGGAGAAGATGGGACCGACGATCCAGAAGCTCTACGATACGCTGACCGGTATTCAGATGGGACGCATTGAGGCGCCGGAAGGATGGATCGTAACGGTGGAGTAGTACAATGAAATATCGGAGGCAGTGCTGACAGGCGGTTGTGAGGACGGCGGGGGTGACGTGATGACGGAGGAGAAGAAGCGGGAGAAGCTGCGGGAGATTGTGGCACAGACGGATAATATCGTGTTTTTCGGCGGGGCGGGCGTCTCCACGGAGAGCGGCATTCCGGATTTCAGGAGTGTGGACGGGCTGTATCACCAGCAGTATGATTATCCGCCGGAGACGATTCTGAGCCACACGTTTTACGAGCGCAACCCGGAGGAGTTCTTCCGTTTCTACCGGGCCAAGATGGTAAAGCCCGGCGCGCAGCCCAATGCGGCGCACAGAAAGCTGGCGCAGTGGGAGCGGGAGGGAAAACTCCGGGCCATCGTCACGCAGAATATTGACGGACTGCACCAGAAGGCCGGTTCGCAGAAGGTGCTGGAACTGCACGGGAGCGTCCTGCGCAATTACTGTGAACGCTGCGGGAAGTTCCACGGCACAGAGGAAATTCTGGAGCAGGAAGGTGTGCCGCAGTGCGAGTGCGGCGGCCGGATCAAGCCGGACGTGGTGCTGTATGAGGAGAGCCTGAATCAGCAGACCATCAGTGAGGCGGTGCAGTATATCCGTCAGGCGAAAGTGCTGATGATCGGTGGAACGTCGCTGGCGGTCTATCCGGCGGCGGGGCTGATCGATTATTTTAGCGGAGAGCAGCTGGTTCTGATTAATAAGACGGCGACGCCCCGGGACGCTTCGGCTGACCTGTGTATTCAGGGCAGTATCGGAGAGGTGCTGGACGCGATGCCGTAAGGGGCGGCGTAGTGCCGTGGAACCTAAGCGGTGCTGAACTGAATGCCGCAGAACCGGGGCACCGCGCAGTCTGGGCCGGGAGACGTCCCGGAATGGAGAGAGTCGTATGCCTTTGGTGATTCAGGTAGGGGATATCATTAAATTAAAGAAGAAACATCCCTGCGGGAGCTGCGAGTGGAAGGTGCTGCGCTCGGGCGCGGACTTCCGGCTTGCCTGCGAGGGGTGCGGCCACCAGATTATGATTCCGCGCCGCACGTTGGAGAAGAGTGTGCGGGAGATCCGGCCCGCTGTCCGGATGCAGGATCAGAATCGCTGAGCGCTGCGATTTCTTATTTTTTGCTTGAATTTCGGGGAACTCCATGGTAAAATATAACTCCGTGGGGATTTCCCCGATTTTTTTGTGTTTGCCAAAACACAGGAAAATCAGCAACAATTCCTTGCCCGCAGAGAGTGTGGGCCAGAGACCAGAAGGAGGTAGAAACAGCATGAACAAATACGAGTTAGCCGTTGTTGTGAATGCGCAGATTGACGATGAAGCAAGAGCAGCCGTTGTTGACAAATGCAAGGATCTGATCGCCAGATTTGGCGGCGCCGTCAGCAATGTAGACGACTGGGGTAAGAAAAAGCTCGCTTACGAGATTCAGAAGATGAACGAAGCGTTCTATTACTTCATCCAGTTCGAAGCTGAAGGTGCTGCGATCGCGGAGATCGAGAGCCGCATGCGTATTATGGACAACGTCATCAGATATTTATGCGTAAAACAGGACGAAGCTTAACAGAAAGCGGAGGTTCGCATGAACAAAGTAATCCTTATGGGACGTTTGACGAGAGATCCTGAGGTTCGCTACACGCAGGGCGATAATTCGATGGCTATTGCGAGATATACGCTCGCCGTGGACAGGAGATTCAGCCGGAACAGCAGCGACGGCAATACGGCCGATTTTATCGGATGTGTTGCGTTCGGAAGATCCGGCGAGTTCGCTGAGAAGTATTTTCACAAGGGAACCAAGGTGCTCGTGACCGGACGGATCCAGACCGGGAGTTACACGAATAAGGATGGCGTAAAGGTTTACACTACGGATGTAGTGGTTGAGGATCAGGAGTTTGCGGAGAGCAAGAATGCCTCTGCGGGCGGCGGCTCTTACGGCGGCAGTGATTTTGGCGGCGGTAACGGCGGCTATGACGCGGGCAGATCGGCGGGGATGTCCCGGCCGATGGAACAGCCTTCCGCGGCGGGAGACGGCTTCATGAATATTCCCGACGGAATCGACGAGGAATTGCCGTTTACCTGATTCTGAGGCGGTAACGTCAACAGAAATGGAGGAAAGAGATGGCTTTCAATAAAGGTGACAGAGGAGATGCGCCTTTCAAGAAGAGAGGCGGCTTCCACAGAAAGAAAAAAGTCTGCGTATTCTGCGGCAAGGACAATGTAATTGATTACAAGGACGTAGCGAAGCTGCGCAAGTATATTTCCGAGAGCGGCAAGATTCTTCCGAGAAGAATCACGGGAACCTGCTCCACACATCAGAGAGCAATGACGGTAGCGATCAAGAGAGCGCGCCACATGGCGCTGATGCCCTATTCGGAAGGCTAAGAAGTGAGACGGCTGTCTGCATAAGCAGGCGGCCGTTTTTAAGAGAAAGCACCCTGTTCTATCGCGCTTGGCGTGGCAGAGCAGGGCGCTTTCTGCTTTACGGGACCCATGTTTTTCTGATTTCCACAATTTCTCCGGAGCGAACAGTGGCGTAGGTATTCTGTTCGTGGAAAGAGGTGTTCTGGAGGCTCTCGTCCAACGAGTCGTAATTGCCGACATGATCCTCTGGCAGTTCGTCGTAAGGGGAATCCAGTCCGGAGTAATCGGTGATAAAGAGATCTTTCGACAGGGGAAGCCTGCCAGTGCCGATGGAATATAATTCGTAGTAATCGTCCCACAACGTTTCGCGGAAGATATCCTCCTCCTTATCATAGAGCAGAGAGAAACCGCCGTTCCCGTATCCTCCGTTAATCTCTGCGAGGTTCAGTTTCCCGTCGTTCTCGGTCAGAATCAGATCGCGTACGAGGCAGTCCTGCTGTTTGCAGACAATCGTATCGCCTACGGTAAGGCTCTCTATGGAGTCGACAGAGTAGCGGTCATACTCGTAAAAGGTAAGAGAGAGGTATTTGGTTCCATTTTCCTCGCTCAGTGAGGAGGCGTCAAAGGAGACGTGCCACGTCCCGTCCGGCATGGTGTCGGACGCCTGTTCGGCAAAGGAAAGGGGAAGCGGTTCGATGGTTTTGCCGGCGACTGCCTGTGTGCTCCCGGAAACGGCTGTACGCCCGGAAACAGCGTCGCTTTTGGAAGCGGGGACACTTTCGGAAACAGCGCCGCTTTTGGAAGCAGGCGCACTCTCAGAAGCAGTCATGGTGACGGCAGTTTCGGCTGTTTCCGGGGCCGTCTGCGCAGAAGCGCCGCAGGCGCCAAGGAGCAGAGCGGCGGTGAACAGGAGAGGGAGTTGTAATTTCCGGATCATAAAAATATCCATTCCGCCGCCTTTTAGTTGGCGGCACAAATAGTAATGAAA
>JAUNGV010000120.1 GCA_030524225.1 Eubacteriales bacterium | reverse complement strand
AAGGCCAGCTCCTTGCTCATAAAACCGGCGAAAAAGCCGCCGGTTTTAAATTACACAGCGAATACGCCCCCACCGGCGATCAGCCCCAGGCTATCGCCGAGCTGGTGAAGGGCTTTCAGGAGGGAAACCAGTTCGAGACGCTGCTGGGGGTCACCGGTTCCGGCAAGACCTTTACGATGGCGAATGTGATTGCGGCGCTGAACAAACCGACGCTGATTATTTCCCACAATAAGACGCTGGCGGGACAGCTCTACGGGGAGATGAAGGAATTCTTCCCCGAGAACGCGGTGGAGTATTTTGTATCCTACTACGATTATTACCAGCCGGAGGCCTATGTTCCTTCGAGCGATACGTATATCGCCAAGGATTCGGCGGTCAACGACGAGATCGACAAGCTGCGGTTGTCGGCTACGGCGGCTCTGACGGAGCGCCGGGATGTGATCGTGGTGGCGAGCGTTTCCTGCATCTACGGTCTGGGCAGCCCTGAGGAATATGAGGGGATGACCGTTTCCCTGCGTCCGGGTATGCAGAAGGACAGGGATGCCGTGGTGGAGGAACTGATCGCGATTCAGTACACACGCAACGATATGGCGCTGGACCGGGGCAATTTCCGCGTGCACGGCGATGTGGTGGAGATCTGTCCGGCGGAGGGCGGGGACTATATCCTGCGCGTGGAGTTTTTCGGAGACGAGATTGACAGGATCACGGAAGTGGATCCGCTCACCGGAAGGCCGCATGCGGCGCTGAATCATATTTCTGTTTTCCCGGCCTCGCATTACGTCGTCTCGAAGGACAAGATTGAGCACGCCTGCGACACCATTGCGGAGGAACTGGAGGGGCGCATCCGTTTCTTCAAGGGAGAGGATAAGCTGCTGGAGGCGCAGCGGATCTCGGAGAGGACGAACTTTGACATCGAGATGCTGCGGGAGACGGGATTCTGTTCAGGGATTGAGAACTATTCGCGCCATCTGACCGGAATGCCGGAGGGGGCGCCGCCGTACTGCCTGATGGATTTCTTCCGCGGCGATTTCCTGATTATCATCGACGAGTCTCACATCACGGTGCCCCAGATCGGCGCGATGTATTCAGGCGACCGCTCGCGCAAGCAGACGCTGGTGGACTACGGGTTTCGCCTGCCCTCGGCGCTGGACAACAGGCCGCTGAGTTTCCCGGAGTTTGAACAGAGAATCGATCAGATGCTCTTCGTCTCGGCGACGCCGGGCGGCTATGAGGCGGAGCACGAGCTGCTGCGGGCGGAGCAGATCATCCGCCCTACGGGACTTCTGGATCCGGAGATTTCCGTGCGGCCGGTGGAAGGGCAGATCGATGATCTGATCGCGGAGATCCGGACGGAGACGGCCCGCAAAAACAAGGTGCTCGTCACGACGCTGACGAAAAAAATGGCGGAGGATCTGACGGAATATCTGGCGGAAGCCGGAATCCGCGTCAAATACCTGCACTCCGACATTGATACGCTGGAGCGGGCGCAGATCATCAGAGATATGCGGCTGGACGTCTTTGACGTGCTGGTCGGCATCAACCTGCTGCGGGAGGGACTCGATATCCCGGAGATCTCGCTGGTGGCGATACTGGACGCGGACAAGGAGGGCTTTCTGCGGTCGGAGACCTCGCTTGTGCAGACGATCGGGCGGGCGGCCCGCAACTCGGAGGGACACGTCATCATGTACGCCGACAACATCACCGACTCTATGCGGCGTGCCATCGAGGAGACGGAGCGCCGCCGCGCGGTGCAGGAGGAATACAATGAAGAGCACGGCATCACGCCGGAGACGATTCACAAGGCAGTGCGGGATCTGATCTCGATTTCGAAGGAGATCTCACAGCAGGAGGAGCGCTTCGAGAAGGATCCGGAGTCGATGGATCGGGCGGAACTGGAGAAGCTGATCGGAGACGTGGAGAAGAAGATGCGGCGCGCGGCGGCGGACTTAAACTTCGAGGCGGCGGCGCAGCTGCGTGATCAGATGACGGAACTCAAAAAGCATCTGCTGGAGATCGACAACGCCGATCTGGAGGAGGCCGACAAGGCGCACCGCGCGGCGCAGGCGCAGAAACGCCGCAGAAAGGCAAAAGCGTAGGGCGAAGAGTACAGGCATTTGAACTCGCCGGGAAGCTGATCGAGCGGGAGCTTGCCGCCGGTGAACAGAGAGCAGCAGGGAATAACGGAAGATAGACGGATCGGAAACGGTCAAAAAGATCTATCCTATTATGTACAGGAGAGGACATCATGGCACCCAGAAAGAAAAATACAGCAGCGGCAGACGTCTGGCCGGCGCTTGCGGCAAACGAGGCCAGGGCCAGAGAGGATCGGACGGCGGATGAGAAGCGCCGGGCGCTGATCCACAAGGAGGACAGCATCCGCATCCGCGGAGCGAACGAACACAATCTGAAAAATCTCAGCGTGGATATTCCGCGCAATCAGCTCGTCGTGCTGACCGGGCTTTCGGGATCGGGCAAGTCCTCGCTGGCCTTCGATACGATCTATGCGGAGGGGCAGCGCCGGTATATGGAATCCCTTTCCTCCTACGCCCGTCAGTTCCTCGGACAGATGGAAAAACCGGATGTGGAGAGCATAGAAGGGCTCTCTCCGGCCATTTCCATTGACCAGAAATCGACGAACCGCAACCCCCGTTCGACGGTGGGAACCGTGACGGAGATTTATGATCATTTCCGTCTGCTGTATGCGCGGATCGGGATACCCCACTGCCCCAGGTGCGGCAGGGAGATCGCGCGCCAGACGGTGGATCAGATGACGGATCAGGTGATGACGCTGCCGGAGGGCACGAAGCTCCAGATCCTCGCTCCTGTGGTTCGGGGGCGCAAGGGCGAGCACGCCAAGGTCTTTGACCGCGCGCGCCGCTCCGGCTATGTCCGCGTGCGGGTGGACGGCAACCTGTACGATCTGTCGGAGGATATCGCGCTGGACAAGAATATTCGCCACAGCATCGAGATTGTGGTGGACCGGCTTGTGGTGAAGGAGGGGATCGAGCGGCGTCTGACGGATTCCATCGAGAACGCACTGGCACTGGCGGACGGGCTTCTGCAGGTCGATGTGATCGGCGGAGAGGTGATGCAGTTCTCCCAGAATTTCGCGTGTCCGGACTGCGGGATCAGCGTGCCGGAGATCGAACCGCGC
>JAUNGV010000035.1:24042-27071 GCA_030524225.1 Eubacteriales bacterium | reverse complement strand
TTTACCAGAGTTACGAGGTACAGTCAGTTAAATGCAGCATTAAATCATTGGTTTCTTAGCCTATTAATCGTTGTAGGTCGTGCCGTTCACTTTAAAGGAGTCATCCTCTTTGATCACGAAAATCATTGTCTTGCCCGTATTCAGGGTGATTTCCTGCCCATTGTCATCGTAGAATGTGGTGGGCTTGTAGTCGCCTTCCTTTTTCCATGTCACATGGATCATCTTGCCCTCGGTGATGAAATAACCGTCTCTCGTGGTGTCGTGCATCTGGAACGCGAGGTACCCCTTGGCGTCGCGCACCTCGTAATATGCCTTCTGAATCAGGATATTCGAGAACGTCATCTGTTCGCCGGTCTCTCCGTCCTTCTGCGCCTCTCCATACAGGGTCTTGTAATAGAGATGATCGCTCTCGTTGTAGGTCAGACCGGACTTGGTCACCGGATAGCAGCCGGTCATATCAATATCCGTCGCCTCCACCGCGTCGCTGTACTCGTCAAGGGTATTCGGATTCTTCTCCGAAGCGAACTCAAAGTGCTTGTCCGTGTAGTACTCCGATCTGTGATCCCGGGAGAAACCCGCCTTATCGATCGCATCCGAAATATGCTGTCCGTCGGTGTACGCCGTGTGCTCCGAGGTCGATCCCGCCGGAATCCGGTAATAAGCGCCGTAATCAGATCCCATCGCCCCGCCGGTTCCATTGATGTTGTCCACGTCGGAACGCGTCAGAATATCCTTCACATACAGCTCCGGACCGCCGAAATGAATGATGATCGGATCCCACTCAAGAGCCGCATAGACGAAGTAATCGCGGATGCTGCGGATGTTGCCGATCCGGTCCAGATCCTCCCAGTCCTGAATGATACCGAGCTGGCGGGACATATCGCCCTCCTCCATAATCTCGTAGAAGACATCAACATTGCTCAGACCGTACTGTGGCTGTGCCTCTCTATTGATCGGGTACATCACGGCGATCGGCCGCTTCTGCGCCAGATCCTCATCGATCCACTCATTCGTCAGAACACTTCTGACCATCCCCTCCGCCGGAGGCGTATCCTCTTCCTCCTGCGTCTCCTCCGCAGTCGCTGCCGTCGTCGCGGACTCCGTCGTAGCCTCCGGAATCTTCTCCTTGATCGACGTCAGCTCCGTGGAAGCGTCGTCAGAGCTGCCGCAGCCGGCAAGCGCCATCATCGCAGCCGCCACCGCCACGAGCAAAAGTACACGTGCTCTTTTCATGAATGTAACCCTCTCTTTCTCTCTTCTCTTACTCTTATGTATTGATTTTATGTAGTCTTACTGCAGCTTTGTTCCGTCTGCCTGTTTCGTCCGGCGTTCTGTGCGGGCTGCTTCCTGACATTCCGGCCTGCCTGCAGGCTGCCGCGTCTGGTACTTCCCACCTGCGGGCTGCCTTGTCCGGCATTTTGCCTGCCCGCAGTCTGTTCCGCCGCCCTTCGCAGCCCTCCGGACAACGCCGTCACCGGCCGCGGCTGTCAGAGACGGAACGTTAGTATTATACCGTATGGCGCCGCCTCACGCAACGAAAAGCTGGGAGAAAACACCCCGGGTCGGAAAGGGGATGACAGAAACACTTGCCCTGCGTGCAGTAAAATCCCCAAAATCATACTCTGATTTTGGGGATTCTCTATCTCTGTGTCTTCTGTATCGTCAGCGCATCAGCGAACATACGACAAACGCAATCACGATTCCCAGCAGCGCGCCGACCAGCACCTGCAGCGGCGAGTGACCGACAAACTCCTTGAGCTGCTCCCTGTCCGAAAAAAGTTCGCTCATATTGTTGAACTGCTCCATCATCTCGTTGAGCAGCTTGGCCTGCTCGCCCGTCTCCCTGCGCACCCCCACCGCGTCGTACATCACGATAAAGGCAAAAAACAGCGCCAGCGCAAACGCAGGCCCCTGCGCCCCGTACTCAATCCCCGCGGCCGTCGCGAGGGCGCAGACCGTGGCAGAGTGGGAGCTCGGCATGCCGCCGCTGCCAAAGACGCGGTCGGCTCGAAATGTCCCGTTCAGCAGGCGGTAGATCAATACTTTCAGAAACTGGGCCGTCACCCATCCCGCCGCCGGAGCGACGATCATCGGATTATGCACCAGATCACTCAGAAACTGCATGAATTCAAATCTCCTTCTTACTTCGCATACCCCATCGCATTCATATAATCCGCCAGTGCCGCCTGCCAGTCCTTATAAGTATAGTCCGTCGTCAGCCGCAACATATAGTTGTCCAGAATCGAGTAGTGCGGACGGGGCGCCGACGCCGGATGCGCCGCCGTGTACTCCTCGGTGGAGACGGATCTGACCTTCGTCGGTCTGCCCGCCAGCCTGAAGATCTCCCGTGCAAACACATCCCAGCTCGTGGAGCCCTCGCAGGTTCCGTGGAACAGGCCGTAATTCTCCGTCGGCAACAGATATCCGATCGCCCCCGCCAGCTCCGCCGCGCTCGTCGGAGACCCGAACTGATCGTCCACCACCGTGAGCTCCTCGTATTTTTCAGAGAGGGAGAGCATCGTTCTGACGAAATTCTTGCCCTCACCGTAGAGCCATGCGGTGCGGATGATGAAATAGCGCTGCGCGAACTCCTTTACAAAGTTCTCCCCCGCCAGCTTCGTGATGCCGTAGACACTCCGCGGCCCCGTCGGATCGAACTCCGTGAGTGGCCGCTCGGACTCTCCCGGAAACACATAATCCGTCGAGACATGGATCATCTTCGCTCCCGTCTCCGTCGCGGCGATACTCAGGTTCCGGGGGCCGATCGCATTAATCTTATAGTTCAGATCAAGGTGGCTCTCCGCCGCATCCACCGCCGTGTAAGCCGCGCAGTTGATGATCGCGTAGGGCTGCACATCTCTGGCAAAGGTCATAACCTTGTCGATATCGGTGATGTCCAGTTCCTCCACATCCGTATTCACAAGAGTATACTCGCTGTGATTTCCGAGCAATTTGTTGATCGCTATGCCGAGCTGCCCGTTGCAGCCGGTGACAATGATGTTTTTCATCCGATTACTTCCCTCCATAAT
>JAUNGV010000035.1:0-23942 GCA_030524225.1 Eubacteriales bacterium | reverse complement strand
GGACAAGTTCGGATCGCTCAGTTCGTCCACTTCTTCCGGTACGCCAGCGGCGTGGTGTCCTCTGATTCCCTGAAAATGCGGATAAAATAACCTGCGTCCTGAAATCCGCACAGCTCCGCGATCTGTTCCACGGAACTGTCCGAAAAGCGCAGCAGCGACTTAGCATGGGAAATGCGGATCGCCGCCAGCTCGCTCATCAGAGAGGCTCCGTAATATTTCTTGAATTCACGGGAGAGATAGAACTTGCTCATATAGAGCGCAGCGGCGATGTCGTCCAACCGGATCTTCCGGCTGTAGTTCTCCTCCAGATACCGGTGCGCCTGCAGCAGCTTCTCCCGCGCGGTGTACTCGCCCTCCTCCTTCTGCAGCGCCTCCTGCAGACAGGCCGTCACGAGATCCGTCAGATATTTGTTGGACAGAAGTTCCACCTCCGCCGATTTCTCCCGGTGCGCCTCATAGAGGGCGCGCAGCGCTTCCTCAAAAACCAGCGGACTGCGCGGCCGGAATACCGGCGCAAGCCCCTGCGCCGCAAAGAGCTCATAGGACGCTCCGGCCTCCGGTCCGTAGTAGTGAACCCAGCTGAGCCGCCACGGATCCTCCGTACTGCTCTCGTGCTCGTAGCGTCCCCCGCAGTCGATCCACACGCAGTCTCCCGGAGAGAGCGCGTAGCGCGTTCCCCGCACTGTCACATGACCGCTTCCGGAGAGCACCATGAAAAAGAGACAGGAGCGCAGATCCTGTCTCGCGCTGATATGCGGCCCGAGGCTCTGCAGGGTTCCGATCTCCTGCACATAATAATAATGTTTCTTGGCGTACGAGGATGGCGTCGCCAGAATCCGGTTGGAAGTCGATGTTCCCACCTGTATATCCTCCCTTCTCCATAGCATCCCGACAGGAACGCCGGAATATTATGAATATATTGCTCTGGAAATAGAAAAATATTGTCCTCTATATTCTATCACAATATTTTTCTATTTTTAAGCAATATTATAACTTGTTCCGGATCTTTTGCAAGCGTATACTCGCTTATTGTCATGACCGCAGTCAAAATTGCCTGCAGAACCTCTGACTTTCTCATCACTTCCAGCGTAAAAGAGGACTTGTTTTTCTTTCCTCTTCTGCAGGGAATAAGAGAGGCCGCAGGCAGCAATTCTGCAATAAAATTTCATTTTTATGCAGCAATATCTTTTTTAAAAGAAAGTAAAAGGTCAGGAAAAAGAAACAGGAGGATTTATTTCAGAAATGGAGAATAAGATGGAAAATCAGAAGAATAAAACAGCGCTTATCACCGGCATCACCGGTCAGGACGGTTCCTATCTCGCGGAACTTCTGCTGGAAAAGGGATATCAGGTGCACGGTCTCATCCGCCGCGCCAGTCTGCCGAATACCGGACGAATCGATCACCTTCTGTCCGATCCCGCATGCCGGAGCCGTCTGACGCTCCACGAAGCGGATACCACGGATGCCTGTGCCCTCCTGCGGCTCGTCTCCGAAATACAGCCCGACGAAGTCTATAATCTGGCGGCCCAGTCCCATGTCGGCGTCTCTTTCGGCGCGCCGGAATACACCGCGGAGGCAACCGGCGTCTCCACCCTCAAGCTGCTCGAAGCGCTGCGCAGTGCGGCCCCCAAAGCCCGCTTCTATCAGGCTTCCACCTCCGAGCTCTTCGGCGGTCTGCCGGATACCGCTCCGCAGAGCGAGCGCACGCCGTTCTATCCGAAAAGTCCTTACGGCGCGGCGAAGCTCTACTCCTACTGGATCACGGTCAACTACCGTGAGTCCTACGGTATGTTTGCCGCCAATGGCATTCTCTTCAACCATGAATCGCCCCGGCGCGGCACGCAGTTCGTCACCCGCAAGATCACACTGGCCGTCGCCAACATTCTCGCAGGCAGACAGGAGCTGCTCGAGCTCGGGAATCTCGACGCCAAGCGCGACTGGGGCTATGCAGGCGACTATGTAGAGGGAATGTGGCGAATTCTCCAGCAGGAAAAGCCCACCGACTATGTGCTCGCGACAAATGAGACGCACACGGTGCGCGAGTTCGTCACAGAGGCCTTTGCCGCCGCCGGCATCACACTGCGCTTTGAAGGCTCCGGCAGCGAGGAAAAGGCGTATGACGCAGAGACCGGACGTCTCCTCGTCGCTGTCGATCCTGCCCTGTACCGCCCCGCCGAGGTGGAACTCCTCTGGGGTGATCCGGGCAAAGCGGAACAGGAACTTGGCTGGAAAAGAAAGACGACCTTCCGTGATCTTGTTATAATGATGGTAAATGCCGACCTGCAGGAGGCGGGCGTTTCCATCGCAAACCAAAGCGCATAACCCCTTCCCTCCCTGCGGCCGGAACGCGTCACCTCATTATGGGGAATCACACAGATGACGGAGCATCCGTGAAGGCGGCTCCACCGGGGGAACTGATATGACAAGCGTATTTCTTATTTTCATCTACATGGCGGTCACCACTTTCCTGCTCGGATTCGGATCACTCTCGCTGCTGCGGCGGCTGACCGGAGAAACCAAGGCAGAGAAAGCCGCCGCGGAGTGCGGACAGGGCCGCGAAACGCCGTGCCCTGCGGACGGGGCCGCGCAGACAGCCTGCGGCACCGCACACGGCGTAGGGCCGGACGGAATCGCTCTCTGCATGGCCGGTCTCGTCACCGCCACGGTGTACGCCCAGTTCTTCAGTCTTCTGGGAGGCGTGGGACTGGCGGCAAATGCCGGACTGATCGCCCTCTGCGCTCTGTCAGCCCTCTGCTGCCGCCGGGAACTCGCCGCGTTCCGGTTTCTGAAACCGGCGGTCCTGCTCCTGCTCGCCCTGCTCTTTGCCTACGGGACGTCGCGGGGCTACATTCACTATGACAGCGATCTCTATCACGCGCAGAGCATCCGCTGGATCGAAACGTACGGGATCGCCCCCGGTCTGGCAAACCTGCACACGCGCCTCGGCTACAACAGCTCCGCTTTTGCCCTGTCCGCACTTTACTCCTTTGCGTTTCTGGGCGGGCAGTCCTATCACGCCTGTGCCGGATTCCTCGCCCTGCTGGTCGCCGCCGAGAGCCTCAAACTTCTGCGGATCTTCCGGGGTGCCGCGCCGGCTCTCTCCGATTTTGCCAGACTCGGGGCGCTGTACTATCTGTTTACAATTTTTGACGAGATGGTCTCGCCTGCTTCCGATTACTTTATGGTTCTGGGCGCGTTCTATCTGATCATCCGTTTTCTGGCTCTGATCGAGCGGCGGGAGCACTCCTACTTCCCTTACGCCGCTCTCGCCATGCTCGCGGTCTGCATCGTGACGTTTAAGCTCTCCGCTGTCTGCCTGCTGCTGGTCGCGGTCAAACCGGTGGGGATGCTTCTGAAAAAGCGGCGCTTCGGTCCCTTTTTCCTCTTTCTCGCCACGGCTCTCCTGATCGCCGCGCCGTTTCTGATCCGCAACGTGATTCTCACCGGATGGCTCTTCTATCCGATGACTGCGATTGACCTGTTTTCTTTTGACTGGAAGGTTCCGCAGGGCGTCGCCGACGCCGACGCGAGGGAAATCGCGGTCTGGGGACGCGGCTACACGGACGTCTCCCTCTACGGCGCACCGGTCTCCTACTGGGTGCGCGGCTGGTTTCTTGGCCAGGGAACGACAGACAAATTATTCCTGCTTCTCGATCTGGCGGCGATTCCGGGAAGCGTGCTCTGGTTTCTCGCCGCACTGCGCAGCGAGAGGAGGACGCGATCCGTCAATCGAAACGCTTTGCGAATGACTGCAGCGGAAACCGGGCCGGAGGGCCCGATAAGCCCCGTGCAGCGGCACGAGCAGGAGGGACATGGTGCATCCGTGACAGAAGATACCTCCTTGCCCTCTGCCACTGACACCGCCCTCGTAATGGGGACGCTTCTGTGCTCTCTCTCTTTCTGGTTTCTGAACGCGCCGCTGATCCGCTACGGCTGCGTCTATGTCTACCTGAGCGCTTTTGTTTTCATCGGTCTTCTGCTCACCTGGCGCTTCCCCTGCGCGCAGCAAAACAGTGCGCAAAAAGCAGTCTGGCCGGAGGCGGCTTTCCGACAGGCAGGCGAGCAGCGGACAAGCCGGTCGGAAGCAGATTCACGAAAAGCGGACACGCAGCAGACAAACAGTCCTGCGGCTTCACGGAAAACAGCCGCTTCTCTGCTCCAAACGGCGCGGCGCGGCGTCTGCCTCGCGTTTTTCCTGCTGTTTCTGGTCTATAAGCTGCTCGCCACCGGAGCGGAGCAGCTGGGACAGTTCGAAAACGCCTACTGGATTTTCCAGAAGGATTACAATCACTATGAGGTCGTCCCCTATGAAATAGACGGACACACCTTCTACTATGCCGGAAGCGGCGATCAGACCGGCTACGACGCCTTTCCCTCTTCCCCGACTCCGGCCCGGATCCGGATGCGCGGAGAATCGCTCCGGAACGGCTTTGTTTATGACGAAGCTCATGAATAGGAACTCAAATACCTGAACAGAAAGAGCCGGGGGATTCACCGGCAGGAAAGGATACAATATGACTTCCACACAGCACGTTGCAATTTCCAAAACCGATAAAATCTATGTCGCAGGCCACCGCGGCCTCGTGGGCAGCGCGATCGTCCGCAGCCTGCGCAAGAAGGGCTATGAGAATATCATAGGCCGCACGCATGCAGAGCTCGATCTGACCGATCAGGCGGCTGTGCGCGCCTTCTTTGACGAGGAGCGGCCTGACGTCGTCGTCCTCGCCGCCGCAAAGGTCGGCGGCATTCACGCCAACGAGACGTATCCGGCCGACTTCGCATGGGACAATATGCAGATTCAGTGCAACGTCATCCGCTGCGCCCACGAGACGAAGGTCAAAAAGCTCCTCTTTCTCGGCAGCACCTGTATTTATCCCCGCCTGGCTCCGCAGCCGATTCCGGAATCCGCGCTGCTGACCGGGCCTCTCGAGGAAACAAACGAGGCGTACGCCATCGCAAAGATTTCCGGCCTGATGATGTGCCGGTTTTTCCGCAGACAGTACGGAGACGCTTTCATCAGCTGCATGCCGACGAATCTCTACGGCCCGGAGGACAACTACGATCTGCAGGGTTCCCACGTCCTGCCCGCGATGATCCGCAAATTCCACGAAGCCAAGGTAAACGGCGCAGAGAGCGTCGAGCTGTGGGGAAGCGGGACGCCGCTGCGGGAGTTCCTCTATGTGGACGATATGGCAGACGCCTGCATCTTCCTGCTCGAACACTATGACGGAGAGGAGCACGTCAACATCGGCACAGGGAAGGAACTGACGATCCGCGAGCTGGCACAGAAAGTCCAGTCCGCCGTCGGCTACACCGGCAGCATCGTCTGGAACAGCGCAATGCCGGACGGAACGCCGCGCAAACTATGCGACGTCACCAAGCTCCACTCCCTCGGCTGGCATCATCAGGTAGAACTCGACGAGGGAATCGCCCTCTCCTATCAGTGGTTTCTGGACCACCAGAGTGAAGCGAGAATGAACGGCAGATCCTGACAGAATTCCTGCCATAACACAAAGTTCCCGGCAGGAAACATCCGCACGACTTCCTGTTTGCAACGCCGCAGTCCATCTGCGGCAGAAAGGTATCCGCCATGTATATTTGCTTATTATCCGGCGGCTCCGGTAAACGCCTGTGGCCGCTTTCCAATAGTTTGCGCTCAAAACAGTACATCAAGATTCTGGAGCCGGAGAAAATCGCCGATAAAGGCGCCGAATCATCCGCGTCCCTGCACGATTCTGTAGACCCGAAAAATCCGGAGAGCAAATACGCCCCGGACGCCGTCTCCTCCTACTGCTCCATGCTGCAGCGCGTCTGGGGACAGCTCGGCGCGGCGGGCTTCGGCGAGGACAAGCGCCTGCTGACCGCAGGGCAGGGACAGCGGGAGATTATCCAGAGCCAGCTCGGCAATGTGAAGATCGCCGTCGAACCGGATCGCCGGGACACCTTCCCCGCCGTTCTGCTCTCGTGCGCCTATGCGCATGAAGTAATGGGTGCGGATCCCGACGAAGCCATCTGCTTCCTCCCTGTCGATCCGTATGCGGAGCAGCTGTACTTCCAGACCCTCGCCTCCCTGGAGGGTGTGCTGCAGGAAACCGGCGCTGACGTCGTGCTGATGGGCGTCAGACCGGAAAAGCCGGAGAGCAAATTCGGCTATTTCGTGCCGGAAACGGGCGCTGAGACCGGCAGCAGGGACACAAGGCCCACCGATTCCGCGGTATCCACTGCACACGCGGCATCCGCACCGGCCGTCAGCCGCGAAAATCGCGGCACAACTGCACAGTCGTCTTATTTCCGGATCGCCCGGTATGTGGAAAAGCCCGCTCCCGATGCCGCCGCGCAACTCGTCGCCGACGGCGCGCTCGTCAACTGCGGCGTATTCTGCATGAAAATCGGCTCCATGCTCGATCTGGCCCGCTCTCTTGCCGGAACCGCTTCGTACGAGGCGCTTTACCGCTGTTACGACCGGCTGCCAAAGATCAGCTTTGACTATCAGGTGCTGGAGCATTCCGACAATCTCTGCGCCGTCCCCTATTCCGGCATGTGGAAGGATCTGGGTACCTGGGACGCTCTCTCCGGCGAGATGGCTCTGCCCTCCCTCGGCGACTGCGCCCTGCGCGACTGCCACGGCACCAACGCCGTCAACGAACTGGAAATCCCTCTGCTCGCCGTCGGCTGCGAGGATCTCATGATCGTCGCCTCCTACGACGGCATTCTCGTCGCACCGAAGGATCGCTGCCCCGAAATCAAATCGATTGCGGATACCATCAGCACGCCTCCCCGCTACGAGGAACGGCGCTGGGGCACGCTGAAAACCCTCGAGAGTGCCGAAACGCCGGATGGCTTCACCCTTCTGCGAAAGATCCGGATTTTTGACAGGGCCTCCTCGAGCTATCACTATCACAACGACCGCATCGAGATCATGACCGTCCTCTCCGGACAGGCCGAGATGATCCTGGACGGCGCGCACCTGCTCCTCTCCCAGGGCTCCTCTGTCACGATCCCCTCCGGCAAAAAGCACGCGATCCGCGCCTCCCGCGATTTTGAGTATCTCGAGACGCATATCGGCCGCTCGATCGGCGACGAGGATATCCACAGAATCACTTTTGACTGGAACGAAATCGCGGGGGCATAAAGCCCCCGCGGTTTTTTATTCCTCCTCTTTGATCCCTTCCTGAATCATCAGTTTTAAAATCGTCACATCTGTGGACTTCATTCCAACCCGTCCTACATATCCCAGATTTTTGATCGTGTCCTCCACATCGTCCTGTACGAGTCCTTCTCCCGGCAGGAAGTAATGGTTGGCATTTTCCAGCGTATACGCCATGATAGCCGCATCCACCGCCGAAGCAATTTTCGCCGCACACGATGACTTGGCTCCGTCACAGACCACCCCACCCATATTGGCAATCGTATTTGTAATCGTACGGGAAACCGCTTCATAGTCTCCACCGTGCAGATAAGTAATGGCTGCTCCCGCTCCACAGGCCGCGCTCACCGCTCCGCAGTAAGCGGACAAACTGCCGATATATTTTTTTTGATGAATAGAAATCAAATTACTGACGACGAGAGCACGATACATCCTCTCCTTCGATACATTCCCTTCCTTAGCAAATTCAATCACCGGCAGAGAGCACGCCATTCCCTGATTTCCGCTTCCTGAATTGATAATCACCGGCAGAGAGCAGCCATTCATCCTCGCATCAGACCCTGCCGCCGCTCTGGCTCTTGCTCTCACCTTCACATCATCCCCATAAGCTGCCAGCAGCGTCCTTCCCACCTCTGCACCATAGTGGTTTCTCAGTCCTTCTTCCGAAATGGCTGAATTGAGTGTGACCTGTCGTCCAATCGTCTCCTCGATTTCTTCCATTTTGACTTCATCGGCAAAATTCAAAATATCTTTTACTTCCAGAAGTTCCCGGATGTCTTTTTTGTGTTCCGCATCTTTTTGCTTTTCCAGAGAAAACAGCACCTCTCCGTCGCGTTCCACATATTCGAGCTGCGTGTGCTTTTCCGCAATCACCACCTTAACGAGATGATCCTTTCCACGCAGTTCCACTCGGATATACAGATTTTTTACGCCTTCTTCCAAATGACAGGTGCAAAAACCCTGTTCCAGCAGTTCCCGCGTTCTCGCTCTCTCCTCCTCATTCACTTCTTCCAGGACTTCCAGCTTTTTATCCGCTCTTCCTCCCACCATTCCGAGCAGAGCAGCCGCTTCAATGCCGTGCATTCCGCCCGAGTTTGGAACAGTCACGCTTTTGACATTTTTTATAATATTGCCGCTGCAATACACATCCATATGCTCCGGTTCGCCGTCATATACTTTTTTAGCAATCGCGGCGCAGTAAGCGAGCGCAATCGGTTCCGTGCATCCCAATGCCGGAACCAACTCTTCTTTCAGAATTTCTAAATAACTTTGATAAATATGAGGATCCATCTCTACCTCTCTGCCGCCTGCTTTCCCGCGGCGCTGCGAGCCGAAACCGCACAAGCGGTTTCGGACTCTTCACTCTTCCAATCAAATTGTTTACAAAATCCGTTTGCTTACGGGAGCTGCTTGCCCGCTGCCAGATAGAGCTCGTACCATTCCTCTCTGGACAGGTCAATCTGCGCCGCCTTACTGATATCCTGAATGCGCTTCTGATTCGTAGAGCCCACAATCGTCTGGATCCCTGCCGGATGCCGGAGAATCCACGCTACCGCAATGGCATTCGGCGTCGCATCGTACTTCTGTGCCAGCCTGTCGATCACCTGATTCAAAGCGGCAAATTTCTCGTTACCGATAAAGATCCCCTCAAACATTCCATACTGGAACGGAGACCATGCCTGCAGCCTGATCTTTTTCAGTCGGCAATACTCAATGACGCTGCCATCTCTGTTGCATCCGGCATCATTCTGAATATTCACATTCAGGCCCCCATCGATCGTCGGGCAATGCGCTACCGAAAACTGGATCTGATTTACCTTAATCTCATTATCACAGTAATGGTTCAGCAATTCGATCTGCATGGAATTATGATTACTGACGCCAAAGCAGCGAACCTTGCCGCTCTCTTTCAAAATACGAAACGCTTCCGCCACCTCTTCCGGCTCCATCAGTGCATCCGGCCTGTGCAAAAGCAGAATATCCAGATACTCCGTATTTAATCGCTTCAGACTGCCGTCCACAGACTTCAGAATATGTTCTTTGGAAAAGTCGTAGCAGCTTCCGGGATGAATCGCGCATTTGGTCTGCACCACCATCTTTTCCCGCATGGCGGGCGTCACCACTTTGCCGAACGCACTCTCCGCTTCCCCGTCCGCATAGATATCCGCATGATCAAAGAAATTGATCCCTCTATCCATGCAGGTATCAATCAGGCTCCTGATCTCGCTATCGCTCTTTAATCCTGTCAGGCGCATGCATCCCAGTCCGATCGCCGATACCTCTGGAATGTTTTCACTGATTTCAAATGTTCTCATGTCCTCCTCCTTCTGCCGCTGTTCTCAGCGACCCGCCACCGAATCGAATCCCTCCCCGGCACCAATTCGTGTTTTAATGATATCAATACGTTCCTTTAAGTATGATGTAATTTTATCTGCCATAACTGTTCACCGCAAAGCAAATCAGTCAGGGATTTCCTTGTTTTGTTCCGCATACCAATTGTCAATATTTTGAAGCGCTCTCACATAAATTAATATTGCCTTTTTCAGATTACAAATAGATTCAACCTCATCCGCGCAGTGACAATTCCCGTGTCCTTCAGGAAGATTCAATCCGGAGAGATCTTTCTCCATACCGGTTCCGAATCCTACCGCTCTCGGAATATGGCGGGCATAGGTTCCTCCTCCCATAACGTACGCCTCTTCTGTCCCCCCTTTCTCCTTCCGCCACGCTTCCATCAGTAGAGTGACAAACGGCTGCTCTTTCTCCATATAGTGCGGTGGATCATCGTGACTTCTTATTATTTCAAATCCATACTCCCGCGCTTTCTGCTGTATTTTCTCCAGAATCCCCTGAATTTGTGCCGTGACTGGGTAACGAATATCCAATTCCAGACTTGGCCTTCCCTCTTCCATCCGGAGGATTCCCGCATTGCAGGTCAGCTTGCCGGAACAGGTATCTTCACACTCTATTCCCAATCCCCGTCCGTATCCGTCCGCTCCCGCGCACTGTAAAAAAGTAACCACATTTTTTTCTCTGTCTCCCAGGGGATAGTCCTGCAGCTGTTCAGCCAGAGCACCTATTGCATTTTTCGTCCCTTCCGGAAATGCTCCGTGTCCGCTCACCCCGAATGCTTCTTTTCGCTCTTTCTGTCCGTCGATTATAATTTCAGCCAGAGCGCTGCCCGGCACACTGTTGCACGCCACGCCGCCTTCCAATATCGTAAACTGTTTCGTTCTCTCCTTTGCCTGCAGCGTCACTCTGCATATTCCCTTTTCTCCGCAGCACACAGGAAACGAGCAGTCCGCCACAAAAGAAAATTCCGGTGCCGCATAGTGGGCTATATAATACTTCACGTCTTCCATTCCGGATTCTTCCTGACACCCCAGAATCTGTCTGACCCGAATATTCCGCAGTAATTTCTTTTGTTCACAGAAAAGCAGCGCGTAATACACCGCTATCGCCGGTCCTTTATTATCCTGTACTCCTCTGCCAATGATAAAATCTCCCTCCTGATGGAGAGCGAACGGCTCATATCTCCAGCCTCCTCCTGCGGGAACAACATCCAGATGATTCCAGATTCCTATCTCATGCCCGCCCTCTCCCACTGTCAGAGAAGCACAATAGCCTTCATGGTTCATACACGGAATGCCATCCCGAACGGCATAGGAGAGCATCTTTTCCAAGACCTCCCGGCATGCCTCTCCAAATGGAGCTTCTTCCCCTGTCTGTATTGCTACGGGCGGTTTCGCCACGCTCGGTATCCGCACCAGGCCGTCAATATCCTCCACAAACTGCCGGGTTTTCTCCTCCAGCCATACGCTCAGTTCTTTCCTGATCTCATCCGTTTTTTCGTTCATTTTTGCTGTCCTTGTATTTTTTAGGTGTTTTTCCAGTTTCCTGTTTAAAAACACGGATAAACTGTGAAGTATCGTTGTATCCCG
Source organism: Eubacteriales bacterium (assembly GCA_030524225.1). Lineage (GTDB taxonomy): Bacteria > Bacillota > Clostridia > Lachnospirales > Lachnospiraceae > CAG-791. Next base: position 12,854 of record JAUNGV010000035.1, on the reverse strand, counting down.
TCATAGAAGCCACTTCAGTCACTGAATAATTCTCGTTTTCCAACAGTTCTTTCGCCTTATCCATTCGAATCCCGCGCAAAAACGCCGAAAAACTGATCCCTTTCTTTTCTGCAAACAGATGACTCAGATAATCCTGATTCATAAATAAAACCTGCTCCGCCAGAATTTTCACAGAAACGTCCTGTCCGTAATGTTCTTTTGCATAATCAGCCATTACCTCAACAACATCTCTCTTATTCTTCTTGTCACTGTTCCGGCTCATCCTGCAAATATTTCTTCCAATATTAACCAGAAATACTTCCATGTCTAAAAGGGTTTCAAATCGCAAAATCCCTTTTTGTATTTCCCCAATCGACTCCCTTCTCTGGGTATTTTCTCCCAGATTCTGCAGAAACAACAGCGTTATTTTGGAATAAAGAACTTCCAGCGACTCTGCATTTACAAATCCCATCTCCGAAATTTCATGGAACAGCGCCCGGATACTCTCTTCCGTTTTCTTTTCATTTCTCTCCTGCAGCGCATCCTGCAGGGCCATTTCTTTCTCTTTGGAAAAATGATACTCCGGAACAGCTTCTTTTAATCGCTCTGAGAAGGTAATACTTTCCCCGTAAATCTTATATTTCAGCGCGTCCACTGCTTCCAGATAGGCGTCTCTGATTTCTTCCGGTTTCCTGTGAACGCCTCCCACTCCCATACTCACCGTATAACCGTAGTTCTCCATCTGACGGCGAATTTTTCTCTGAAAAAATGTATTTTCCGTATCAGGGCAAACCATTAGTCCCCATATTCCGGCATCCAGTTCCAGAAAACGCAGCTGCGTCCAGAACGAATTGCCGCAAACCTGTTCAATCCCAGTCAGAAGCTCTTCCTGATCCGGCATTTTATTCCGGAATTTCAGCGTTGTAATCTGGTAAGACGGGAAAATTTTCTGAAACATATTTTTTTCCACGAAAGTCAGGTGTTTTTCCTGCCGTATACTGTCCAGAATCATCCGCGTGACAATATCCCGTCCGGTGACAAGCACCTCCTTTTTCTCACTGCGATCCCTCTGTACAATTTTGTCAAGACAATGGTACAGCGCTTCATTTTCTACTGGTTTTAACAGATAATCGACCGCTCCGTTTGCCAATGCTTTACGGGCATACTCGAAATCCGAATACGCGCTGATAATTACTACCTGCGTCCTGTCGTCCGTTTCCCTTATTTTTTCCAGAAGACGCAGCCCGTCTATCTTTGGCATACGGACATCCGTCATCACCAGATCCGGTCTCTGCTTTTGATAAAGCGCAATCCCTTCCTCTCCATTGGCCGCCTGCAGAATAGTAAACTGCCCCTGTGCATCATATTCCCGGATTTGTTTAATCAGCGATTCCCTTGCGTAGATTTCATCCTCCACTACAAGTATTTTGAGCATTCCCATCTCCTTAATAGCCCAGAATCTTTCTACCCCTTTACTGAACCAGCCGTTAGTCCTTTAATTATATATTTTTGTCCTGAACAATAAATAATCAGCATGGGAAGCATTGCCAGCAAATAGGCTGTAAAGGCAAGTGTGTAATTAAAAGAATATTCCGTTTTAAAGTTATACTGAAACAACGGGAGTGTCCAGATACTTTGCGTTCTGTTCAGGATGAGCAGCGGAAGCATGAAGTCATTCCAGATCCACAGGGTATCCATAATCAGAATGGTGGAGATCATCGGTTTTACCAGCGGCAGAACAATCTTCACATAAGTCTGAAAAACGCTGCACCCGTCAATCTGTGCGGATTCCTCAATCTCATAGGGAAGTCCCCGAATATAATTAACGAAGAGAAATACGCCCTGTGTCAGGCTGAACGCCGCATACAGAATAATCAGCCCCGCGTGATTGAGCATATTAAGTTTCGTCATCATCTTAGTAACTGGAAGCATAATCACCTGAGACGGAATGAAAAGTCCCATAAGCAGATAAAAATATACCGCTTTATAATATTTTCTGGAAAAATTTCTCGCAATTGCATAAGAAACCGCCGGTACCAGGAGAAGAATTAAAAGAATCGAAATCACTGTTATTTTTAGCGAATTTCGCAGGAAAATCCAGTAATTGCTATTGGTAAACAATTCTTTAAAGTTATCTAAATTGAGTCCTGACGGCAGCGCAAAAAAGTTTCTCCCCGCCTCCTCCAACGTTTTAAAAGAATTAATCACCACCAGCCAAAGAGGAAATAAAATCAGAATCAGGCCACAGGCCAGCAAAATCGTGCGAAGAAAACTCCACACCAAAGTGTCTCTGTTTACTTTCATTGGTTCACCCCTCCTCTGCTGGTCAATTTAATCTGCGTCAAAGAGAAAATGGCAACTAAGACGAACAGAATGCACGCTTCCGCGTTTGCAACTGAAAATCGAAGATTTTTGAATGCATCATTATAAATCAGAATTCCAATTACTTCTGTCGAGCGCACCGGCCCTCCCCCTGTAAGCGCATAAGGGAAATCAAAGGAGGTAAATCCCTGTTTGATTACAAGAACCAGATTAACCGTCACGGTCGGCAGTAAATACGGCATCGTAATGAAACGAAAACGCTGAAACGCCGTTGCCCCGTCCATCTTAGCCGATTCATACTGCTCGTCCGGAATCTGCTGTAATCCTGCAATAAAGATTACTGTCGGCATTGCTACCGCCTGCCAGATCTGTACGAAAACAACAGCCGGAAGCGCTGTTTTCCCCGTCATCAACAGACTTTGCGATAACCACTCGATTCCCAGCGCCTGTCCGATCAAAGGCACTACCCTGTAAAAAAGCTGATCCCAGATTAATGCGATCGTCACACCGCCGATCATGGCCGGAACAAAAAAGATAGACTTTACAAATGTTTTGAAACGCTTGAGAGAATTCAGCGAAATAGAAAGCATCAGGGATACAGAAATAACTCCTACCACAAGCATAATACTGTAAAGCACCGTCGTCTTCATTGAATTCCAGAAATTCGGATTTTCCAGAAGCATCCGATAATTCTTAATGCCGACGAAATTGTATTCCTGCGACATGCCATCCCAATCTGTAAAACTGTATTTGATTCCATTGATCACAGATACCACATAAAAAAATGTATATAGCACAACCGGAATCACCGTAAACGCAAAGTATACATATTTGCCGGGCATCTTTCTGTTCGTTTTTGTTTTCTTCATTTTCTCACCCCCGCGCCGTTTTAGAAGAAGGAGACGGGAGTCTGGCACTCCCGTCTCCCTTTCATCGCGTGCTCCTTCTGTTTACGGCCTGCTGCTCCGGATCGAAACCATTTACTGCGCCGAAGTCGCCGCAATGGACAGATCCATATTCTTTAATACCGCTTCCACATCCTTATCCGCCCAGAATCCCTGCACTACATTATAGAGATCCGTCACCACGTTGTTATTAATCGTGGATGCCATCCAGTCATGAACCTGACCCGCATTAATCAGTTCTTCCATCGGCGCAACACCGGGATCTTCGCTCACCACTCCGTTAATACAGGACGGCGCTCCGTCATTATCGCAGAAAATCTGTGCATTTTCTGTCTCTGCCAGATAAGCCAGGAATCTGTAGGCCGCCTCTTTTTCCTCGTCCGACGCTTTTGCAGAAACACAAATAGCTGCGTCGATACCAGAGAGTGTATTCGTCGTTTCTACCGTGTCATTCGGAAGAGGGAATACACCCAGTTTAAGATCCGGATTCAGCGATGCTATTGTTCCCTTCGCATACGATCCCGTAATCATCATTGCATACTGACCATTCGCAAAATTTTCCCATCCCTGCGTGTCGGACAGTGCAAGCGCATCCTGATTGGTGTAGGAAAGAAGCGTACTCATTTTCTCAAACGCCTCAGTAAACTCCGCGTTTCCTTCCAGCTGACCTTCTCCGTTTGCCACCTGCCCGATCAATTCTACTCCATCAGGCACCCAGGCAACCGTTGTACACTGGAATACATGACCTACACGTCCCGGATCCTTTCCGAATAATCCCATCGGCGTGATTCCCGCCGCCTGTAGCGTTTCACATACCTGTACGAATTCTTCCCATGTCGTCGGAATTTCTATTCCGTTTTCCTCAAAAATAGCCTGATTATAGAAAACGCCCATGTAGTTGCGGCTATACGGAAGCGCGTAATATCCGCCATCCTCCTGCGTCGTCATCTCCAATGCAGCTTCATTGACATTCTTCAAAAACTCCTGATCCGAGAGATCCTGCACATAACCATTCGCCACTTTCTGCTTAAACTGCATCTGTGTCGGATAATCTGAGAAAATAACCGGAATATCCCCCGAAGAAATACGGGACGTCAGCACTGTGCCTGCATCCGGCACCGTATTCATTTCGATGACAATATCAGGATTCTCTGCATTAAATTTATCTATAATCGCCTGATATCCCTTCTGCGGCCCCTCTTCTCCCTTTTGCTGGAAAAACTCAATCGTCAGCACCTCTCCGGAAGCCTCTGCCTCACTTTCCGTCTCCTGCTCCTGCGTCTCTGCGGATGCCTCCGTCTGCGTTTCCTGGGTTGCCGTCGTCTCCCCGGAAGAACCGCATCCTGTCGCCATCACCAGCGTCGCACATAACAACAATGCCAGCCTCTTTTTCATCTCATACCCTCCCATTTTTGTAATTGTGTGCTGCGTCTACTGCAACCTTAATATAATCGGTTCTGATGTTTTTTCCCTGAATCGTACAGTCAGCACCGATCATAATCCCCTTTGTCCCGAAATGATCCAGGATCTGAATCACTTCCTTTTCTATCTCCTCTGCCGGTCCATTTAAAATATTGCCTTTATTATTCATTCCTCCAAGAATCGGTTTTCCGAATGCATCCCGTCCCTTTTCAAGACTGTAATGATTGTCCTTGACTGACCAGTTCACCAGATCCGCCGGATAAGACGTGAAGCGATCCACCCATGTCTTGAACTCATACTCCGGCTCTCCGCAGATGTGCAGAATGTTGTATTTGCCCTCCTGCTCCTGCGCCACATTGAGGATCTGCAAATCCGAAGGTTTGACTAGTTTCTCCCACTCTTCCGTCTCAAAGCGCCCGATCTCTCCGAACTGTGCGGAGTAATAAATGCCATCCGCTCCCGCTTCCAGATAGCCTTTGGCCCACTCCTCCAACGCGTCCGCGATAATCTGAACACCGGCAACTACCGCCTCCGGAGCCTCCTTGCTGTATTTCATCAGAACATCGTCGCCAAACGCAATCGAAGCAGCTTTAAACGGCCCGAACATGGTCTGGAAAATCAGAACATCATCTCCTGCCTTTTCCCGGATTCCCCGAATAACTTCCGTCATTTTTGCAAATTCTTCCGAGTCTGTTCCTTTTACACTGATGTGATACCAGTCATCCGCACAGGTAATCTTTCCTTCAACAGGATAGCTATAATCCTGCATGATCTTGATAATGTCCATATCCGTTTCCCGGAACAACTCAATATGGGCATCAATCATTTCCTGTGGTGTGTATTCCGGCTTGTAATGGAACCAAAACCCCGCCGGAATCTTATCCACTGCCTCCCCATTCATTACTGCCAAAACACGTTCTTTCTTAGTCATATTTGCTTCCCCCTTGTGTTTACTGTGTTTTCATCATAGCAAAATGGATTTTTTAAAAATAGAATTTCTCTTTGTCAATAAATAGAAATCTTCTTAGATATTTCCTATATTTCCCTTTTTCTGTGTGATATACTGGCAAGCACATATACAATAGCCAAGAAATATACCACATTTACACTGCCCGTTTGATCCATCGTTTTGTTTACGAAAGAAGGGAAAACAAAGATTCACATGAAAAAAATACAGTATCTTTCTTATCGGACTCAAATTTTTCTGGCCTCCCTGTCTCTGGTCATTCTCCCCTCTATCCTGCTGGGGCTTTTTGCCGTAAATGATTCCGCATCGCGAATTATGCAGGAATATAACACTTCCTTTACTACGATTTTGACACAGGCCAATCTCACCCTGGACACTTTGCTTCAGGACGCTTCCAAGGTCGCTGATATGCCGATTCTAAGCGAGGATGTCCGCCGCGCTATGACCACCGATTACGGCGATGATTATCTCTCTTACGCGCAGACCTCCACACAGTTTCGCGATCTTTTTAATCAGACAAACCGACTGAATACGGATCTGGAAACCTGTATTTTTACTAATTTATACGGTTATACCTTTGAATACAATGTGATCAGCACGTTACACAAGCGTCAGATAGATAAGAATATTGAAAAGTGGACGGATATTGCCAGAAGTTCCCCCAACTATACATATTTCGCCCCGCTCCAGGTCAATACCTATACTGGAGCAAATAAACGAATTCTTCCTATGATTAAAATTCTCCGGGACAAATACAATTCCAGAGAGATCGGTATCTGCTATTGTGAAATCAACTTCAAGCCTATAGAAAATCTGCTTCTTTCTGCTCAAAATGCCGGAAGCACACTCTTTATTTACAATGCTGACGGAGAGCTCACTTTTTCCTCTAATCCGGTTTATACGCAGAATGCGGAGAAATACAAAACTCTCTTAAATGCTTTAAATCAGTTCAATGCCTCTTTGTCATCCGATTCCTCCATTACGCAGACAAAACTTCCTATTGATCACACTCTCTATCAGGTGAACGGCTGTGTCAATGCGACGACTAGCTGGCATCTCGTACAGTTTGTCGACAATCAGCTGGCAAACACCATTTATCGCGACAATATTTTCAGCTATTTGCGTATTTTTCTGGTCTGTATTGTTCTTGGCATGCTTCTGGCTATGCTAATCTCCGGAACCCTGACCCGCTCGATTCTGAAGCTGTGCAACCAGATCGATTCTATCAACACCACCAACGGCGGCCAGATTGACGAGCGCGCCTGCGGCTCCAATCAGGAATTGCGGCGCCTCGTTTCCAGTTTTAATGATCTGAATCAACGTCTTACTGCCAGTCTGCAGCAAAACTATAAAATTCAGTTGGCAGAACAGCGCGTCCGGATTCAAATGCTGCAATTTCAGATTAATCACCATTTTCTGTACAATACTTTAAACGTCATACGTTCTCTCGCGAATCTGCATGACGTCCCTGAGATCTCAACAATTGCAGTCTGTATGTCTGACCTGCTTCGGTATAACCTCAAAAAATTTCCAACAGCGCTTCTGGAAGAGGAATTACAGCAGATTCACCGCTATATGACCATTCAGAATATTCGTTTTCCAAACAAATTTACGTTTGACTGCAATATCCCTCCTACATTACTGCAAATGCAAATTCCTGCCTTTCTACTACAGCCTTTGGTAGAAAACAGTATTGAGCATGGTTTTGCTTCAAAAGAAAGCGGCTGCTATATCAGTATCAGCTGTCAGAAATCAAATGGAAAACTGCATCTCTTTGTCACTGATAACGGCTGCGGTATTTCCCCTGATCTCCTGCATAATCTGAACAAAGCGTGTCGGGAGGATACAATAGAATACAGCAGCGCGGAGAACCCGAACCGTTCTTCCATCGGTGTCAGAAACGTAAACCAGAGAATCCGCAGTCATTTCGGTATGAACTACGGATTAAGTGTAGAAAGCATGGTCAATGAAGGGACAATCGTAGATATCGTTCTTCCTGATCCCGATGCAGGAATCGCGCGATAAAACTGTAATTCCCGCATCCTAATCATAGAAACAAAACGAGAGAAGATACAGTTTTCATTTTTCTGTATCTTCTCTCATTTTACCTCCAAGTCCTTCTGCCTGCTCCCACCGCCCGCTCCGTCCTTCCTATCCACTGCTTCGCTCTCACTCATGCAGTTCCAGAGGCAGTCCGTCCGGATCGAAAAAGAACGTCATTTTCTTATCTGTAAACTCGTCCCGCCGCACCGGCTCGCAGGTTATCCCCATAGCCTCCAGTTCCGCGACCGTCTTATCCACATCTTCCACCCGGAAGGCAAGATGACGCAGCCCGCAGGCCTCCGGTCTGTTCACTCTCTTCGGTGGATTCGGCTCTGCAAAAATTTCCAGTTCCACCGCCCCCTCTCCTTCTCCGAGACGCAGATCCAGCTTCCAGTCTCCCCGGCTCTCCCGGTAGTTCTCCCGCACCACCGCAAATCCCAGCTTCCCGACATAGAAGTCCTTCGCCGCCTCGTAATCAGAAACAATAATCGCCACATGATGAATCGCGTTCAGTTTCACTTATAATCTCCAATCTGAGCGACCATATATTTAATCCATTCCGCCCTTGTATGCGTATTTTTGAAACAACTGCTGCTCTTCTTGATTCACAACGACCCACGCCCCGCTCCTGCTGGATCCCTCGCGCCGTATCTTTCCGTTTTCCTGAAGTTCCTTCATCGCTCTTTTCACAGTGGCGAGAGAAACCCCCAATTTCTTTCCAATATTCTTCTGTGTTGTTTGTGGATCGCTTTGAAGGATGTTCAGAATAATCTCTCCATTGGTGTCATTAGGTTCAACTTTGGTATCATTAGTATCACGTTCTTTGGGATCAATGACACCATTCTGATCTGTGATCGCTTTTTTTCGATAAAGATTGATTCGGAAATCACTTCCCATATCAATCAATTCCGGTTCACGAAGCGCATACTCTTTTGCCTCCCGGAATATTTTGGGAATTCCGCTTCCCCATGCCTCTATGACGTTCATGTAAGAAAATGCCGCTGCGATACCGCGGTTACGGATTTTCGAAAGTCCGGTTTTCATCTTTTCAATGGTGATCTCATTATCCAGCATACCGGGAGATGTGACTTCCAACCGGTCGTCAAAGAGTGCCACTTGGATTTTTCCCGGCATAAGGTAGCTCCGGTGACATACGGCGTTGGAAATCAACTCCCGGATGGTTTTGACAGGCAGTTCATAGTAGTCCCGCCGGGCGATTCCTTCAATGCGGGATCCCAGATCGATGTGCTGCAGCACGAAATGATAGGCATTCTCAATCTGTTCGTAAATTGCTCCGGAAAATTCCTTTCGGGTGATGAAAATATCTCTGACAGTCCCCTTAAATACTGCACATTGAATGACCGCATCCGGAAAATTCCCCCTATCTCCGGCTAAAAGAAGATAACCATTGGTGGGGTGATACTCCCCATCGCCCCCTACCAGGAGTTTCCATGAGAGCAGCTGATTTTTACCTACCTTCTGAATTTGCTCTCTGGCTGTATCTGTATCAGCCAGCTTGAGCGCATGCTGATACAGCTTATCACAAAAGACTGCGATTTCTTCAGCAGAAACCACCTGTCCCTGTTCTAATTGGTCAAAAGATCGGTTTGTTCCCTCCATGATAAGTTCCTGTACACGATATCGCTCCGCATGACGGGTCGTTCCTGCCACACGAATATAAGTGCCGTCCATAATGCCTTGCCCCTTGATGTAGTAGGGGCGCTGCATGCCGGGGATAATCTCTACGATGATAATTGCCCTCCCGTCAATTTCCTGCACAGCAATGTTTGGGGTAATCTTAGGTTCACAGCTATCGAAGACGGCATTGGTGATTGCATCCATCTTCTGAAAAACTTCCTCTTTGGAAAAACCGGACACAGCCCATGTCCCGTCTTCCACGCCGAAGATCAACTTACCTCCCTTTCCATTGGCAAAAGCCACCACGGTCTTCATATACTTTTCACTTTTGGATGGAATTTCACTTTTGAACTCCACATTCTCAGATTCTCCGGCAAAAATCTCTTCTGCGGTCATCTGCCCGCCCCCCTTTTTCATCTGACTTTTACAGCGCTTTGATCCCGTCCCTGAGATGAAAATTTTCATAACACGTCTCAAATGTCATGCCAGTTATATGATATGTCCGATCATAGCGCGCAGAAAGAGATCCGTCAACTCGCTGAATTGTACGTTCTATTCACGCAGCTCTCCCGTCACCTCCGCTTCCGCGCACAGACCGTCTTCAAACGTCAGAACCAGCTGCCCTCCTGCCGCCGATCTTCCGAGCACAACGCGCGCCGTACCGCTCTCCCAGTAATTTTCATCCACTTCTCCCGTCCACCGCAGCGCCCCGTCATAGAGCTGATCAATCTCATAAATACTCCGTCCGGCAAATCCGCCGCGGTCCGTCAGCAGGCGGGTGTACTCTTCCACCCCGTCCGACTCCCGGAACCTGCACTGCCCCAGAACGAAAAAATCCACCTCCACATCTGTTCCCGACTCGTACCGCGCCATATTGGCGTCCACAATAAACGTCTCAATCGGAAACAGCGTCAGCGCGCAGAAGGCGGTAGCCGCCGCAATCGTTCCGATCCGAACCGCCGCAATCCGGCGAAACCGACTAAAAAGCGCCAGTACAGAGAAGAACAGGAGAAGCAGCAGAAACCAGCCCGCCAGAAATCGCCGCGGCGTGTAGCCGTAGAGTCTGACATAGGTAAACAACTTCGCCATATCAAACAGGGCAAACAGCGGGCCGAACACACAGAACACTTTCTCCAGCACGCGCATCTCCGCACCTTCCCACGCCTCTTTCACAGAAAAGGCTCGTCCCATTCCCAGCACCGCAAAATTAAGCAACAGAATCCGGCACAGCTCCCAGAATCCGTTGACCGCAAACTCGGAGGCCGACGGCGCGGACAGACTCGGATGCATCATATTTCCCGCCGCCGCCAGAAATTCTGCGATCTGCAGCCCGAAAAAGAGCAGATAAATCAGCGACAGACTCCCCATCGCCAGTGCTCCCGTCAGTCCGGGCAGCTTCTTCCACAACGCCATACGGCTGGAAATCCCCTGCGCCGTCATCTCCGTTGTCTCTGTATCCCCGTTTCCCGTCTCCGCCTTTTTGCGGAGAGCGCCGCCCACCAGTCCGAACAGCCACGCGCCCACCGGCAGCGAGAGAATGAAATAGAGGAACCACTCCCAGAAATCCACGGTAAAGAACGAATTAATCCACCGGAACAATTGCTCCGACAGCGCCGCAAAGTGCGTATCCGCCGCCGAGAGCTGCCACCACGCGATCAGACAGAGCAGAACTGCAGGAATCACACTCCCCAATGCCGCCAGTGCAAACCGCCGCCCCTTTCCTTTATGACCCTCTGCTCTGAAAAACGCCGCGCCGTTCCACAGACTCCTGATCCGCAGCAGAAAGTTCCCCCATGGCACACTAAAGAATCCTGCCGCCAGATCAAAGAGAAGCAGATTCCCCGTTCGCCCCTCCAACAGTATGCCGCTGCGCGCAAGAACATAGTAAACCGCCGTCATATGCCACAGAATAATCTGCCAGACGGCCAGTGATCCGACATGAACACCATACAGGCAGATCGCCGCCCCCTGCGCCAGATAACAGACCGCCCAGAACACGCTCTCTCCGGAATGCGGGAACAGCACCTCCCGCCCCTTCTGTCTCTGTCCCCGCGCCGCGCTTCCGCTCAGCAAAGCAGCAAACGCTTCCATACCCGCGACGAAGAATACCGCAAACAAAAACCATCCGCCCCACGCCAGACTCTGCGCGCCCACAAGCCCGCCCTCCTGCCAGTTTCTCCATTGCCCCCGCGTAAACAGGAGGTGCTTCACATAAAAATAGGCGAGAAAATAGCTCAGCACTGCAAAAATCAGCCAGAGCAGACGTTGTCTGCGTTCCTGCGGTGTTATGATAATTTCCTGTTCCGCCTCCCGCGTATCTGTCTCTCTCTCCAACTTCTGCGGCAGCCTCGTTCCTTCCTGCAACTCTTCATCCTTCATGGAATTTTCTCCTTTTCCTATTTTCATAGTTTTTATATCTGTAAAATATGATATTATGTTCTGCGTACTCTACAGGACGGATATCAACACAGGAAATCCATGCCTATTTCCACCTATTTCTTCTGTTTCTACCTATCTGCCTTTTCTCAGCTTTTCTGACCTCTTCTGTTTTAGTTCCGCCTCTCCCCTGTCAGATCGCCTCGTCCCGGTATTCCAGAATATCTCCCGGCTGACATTCCAGTTCCCTGCAGATCGCCTCGAGTGTAGAGAAACGAATCGCCTTGGCCTTATTGTTTTTCAGAATAGACAGATTGGCGGGCGTAATGCCGACGCGCTCCGCCAGATCCCCCGCTCCGATATGGCGCTTCGCCATCATCACATCCAGATTCACATAGATCGCCATCTGCGCCTCCTCTCAGACCGTGTAATCCAGCTCATCCTTCATTAGGACGGCCTTCTCAAACGCGTTCTTCACGATTCGGATAATCAGAGTCATAAAACCCGCTGCCAGCGCCACATACAGAAATTCATGGATCAGAATCACCCCTGTAAGCAGGGAAAACAGCGCCCCTGCCGCGCAGCACCAGCTGATCCGGCGCAGCGCTGTCACATTCTCCCGTGTAAACACCTCGTCCCTCTGCAGTCTTCCGAGAAAACGCCACATCAGATACAGCATGGCCAACGCAGCCGCACCGCACAGATATCCCATTCCCAGACAAAGGGGCAGCGCAGCCGCTCCCTCCACCGCAATCATTCCCTTGTCGATAAAAAAGCGCGAGACCGGCACGCCGAGCGCCATCATCACCGCACAGCCTGCCATCAGCAGCGCAGTACATACCCGCGTGAGCACAATACTCCGTTTTTCATTCCACAGTGTTCCCATAGTCTGCCCTTCCTCCTGCTTTCTGTCGCCCGGTCAGCAACTCCTCTTCTGATTTGTCATCTTCCCGGTCTGCTGCTCCTCTTCTGATTTGTCATCTTCCCGATCCGACGCTCCTCTTCTGATGTATGATTTTCCCCATACTATTCACTCTCTGATCTATGGTCCTCTGATTTATGGTATATCATATCGATTATCGTTTTGCAATCTATTTTTATTGTTATTCGATATATTTCTATTGTTTATCGACTTTCCTAAATGACCTAAATGAAATATGGGTGAATAGCAATCCGAGAGTCCCGTTTGTAACGCAAGACTC
>JAUNGV010000034.1 GCA_030524225.1 Eubacteriales bacterium | reverse complement strand
GGCAACAGCAGCGCAGGCAATTCCGCGAACGGCAACAGCAGCACAGGGAACAGCAGCGCGGGCAGTTCTGCGAACGGCAACAGCACAGGCGGTGACAGCACAGACAGCAGCGACAACACGAACAACAACACGAATAATAACACAAACAGCAATCACACGAACGGCGGCATAAACAACAGTGAGACCGCGGACGCACTTCGCAGAGCGATGGAATCCCTGAAGTCTGCCGGTTCCTCTCTGCAGTCCGCATCACAGGATTTTGTCTCCTTTGTGGATTCACTGGACACGGTTAAGGATGTGCCGGATCGGGTACTTACCAAGGTGGACGCGCTGAAGAACAATGCGCAGACTTCGTTCTCTTCCTTCAATTCCGTACTCGGCAGTCTCTCGAACTGGGCGAACGGGGTGGCGGCGGAATCGCCGGTTTCCTTTACGACGTCCGGGGAGGCGTACAGTGAGAGCTCTAATCGGCTGAGTTCCTCCCTTTCGGGAATGGTGGACGAGCTTTCGGGACTGAACAGCGAAGTCGGAGACTCCAGTCAGACGCTGATTGCGGATATGCAGAACATCGGCAGTCAGATCGTCAGAATTATGGATTTGTTTACCGAGGCGCTGGATGAAGTGCAGGGAGCGGGAGACGATCCGATTTATGAGGATGTCTCCGACGAGAGTATTGCGCAAGCGACCCAGGGGAAGGTGTCGGAGAGCGCTAACTACGGCCGGATCAACGGAGATCTGAATGTAGGCGGCATCGCGGGATCCATGGGGATGGAGAACGGTCTTGATCCGGAGGATGATCTCGGAACTGCTTCCGGAAGCGCGTATCGCGTCACCATGCAGACGAAGGCGATTCTGCTGGACTGCAGCAATTACGGAACTGTCACGTCCAAGAAGAACTGTGCCGGAGGCGCGGCGGGACGGATGGATCTGGGAATTATCGTCGGCTGCGGCGGATATGGCGCGGTTTCCAGCACATCGGGCGACTATGTGGGCGGAATCTGCGGTTATTCGCTTTCCAGTATCCGGGACAGCTATGCCAAGTGCACGCTTTCGGGGCGGTCCTATACCGGCGGGATTGTGGGCTCCGGTTATCGGGTGAGCAGCTGTGCCTCCATGGTAGAGATTGACGAAGCGCAGCAGCTCTTTGGCGCTGTTGCCGGAGAGATCACTGATACGGCGTCCGGGAATATTTTCGTCTCTGACACACTGGCCGGAATTGACCGCGTCAGCTATGCGGGGCAGGCGGAGCCGGTGGAATACAGTGCGCTGCTGGAGAGAGAGGATGTGCCGGAGGATATGCGGAGCCTGAATCTTATTTTCCGGACGTACAGCGGCGAGTCGGACGAGGAGCCTGACGAGAGCAATACGGAGATTTTAAAAACGGTATCGTTTCAATACGGGGATTCCTTTGACGAATCCATTTATCCGGAAGTTTCCGGGAAAGACGGATGCTACGTCAAATGGGACAGAACCACTCTGGAAAACCTGCGTTTCGACACCGTGGTGACGGCGACGTGGCCGCAGTATGTGACGGCTCTTGCCAGCGACGCGGTGCGGGACGACGGGAGAGCGGTTTTCTATATCGAGGGAGACTTCGAGGAGGGAGATACGATTGCGGCGGTTCGGCAGACACCGGAGCCCTCGGCGCAGCAGTACGAGGAGGAATGGGTGATTTCGTGTCCGGACGACGGCAGGGAGACGCATGCCGTGCGGTTCAGACCGGTGGTATCCGGAGAGGATGTTCCGATTTATCTGCGCGGTGAAAACGGAGAGTGGCTGGAAGTGGATGCCCAGGAGCAGGGAAGCTACCTGCGGTTTGAGATTACAGGAAATCAGGCCGTGATCGCGGTGGGAAGTCCGCACTCGCAGGCGCTCCGGGCGGAGCGGATCGCGATCGCAGCTGTAGCAGCAGCGGGAGTTGTTGTCCTTGCGGCGGTTCTTGTGAGGAGGAGAAAGAAAAGAGTCGGTATGCGCGGCCGCAGTGAGAAGCGGTAACTGTGCGGAGGAAGATCATAACGGAGTCGTAGCCGTACGCGCTTTTGCCAGAGCGGAGAGGCGGAAAGCGGTAATGGCGCGAGTGGACAATAACAGCAGATAGAAAGACGGGGAACACGGCGAAACAGGCGGTGTTCCCCGTTCTTTTACAGGAGCCCTCCGTCGGGAGAGCTGCGGGAAACCCTCAGATTAATCGGTTGCGGTGAGTATAAGCCGGAGAATGGTAAACTGGAAAATTTTGTACTGTTTCGGGAAAGAAAGCAAGGAGTTGTGGTACACTAACAGTAAATGATAGAGGAGAAGCAGGCGCTCTGCGGGATGATAGTGAGAGGAGAAATGAAGCGGATGCGAAAGAACAGACCGGTGAAACTGGGGAAATATATGATTGGGTTATTGGCTTTGTTTCTGAGCGGACAGATGCTGCTGATTATTCTGTTCGGCAACCTCTCTTTTTTCATGGCACAGGATCGGGAGAGCAGATTGATGCAGAATATGCTGGACGTCTATACGCATGATCTGAGGACCGCTCTCAATAAAATTGACGGGGATCTGGAGTCTATCATCGGATATACCAGTACGCTGCGTCTGCTCAGTAGCCGGACAGGTCTGGAGCGGGTGAAGGCCCAGCAGAAGATTCTGACGACATTGCAGGAAAAATGCGCGACGACGCAGGAGGTGGACGCCTATGCGGTGATCAGCAGTCAGTATCCGAGACTGCTTTTGCAACGCAACGCTAATATCAGTTATACAGAGATGCGGGAAATTTCGAGTTATATATTTTCTGCCGTGGAGAGTGAGGAGCCACAGATTTCTCAATGGACGTCGACAGTAATCGGTGAAAGGAATTACTTGATCCGTGGATACCGGTTTGAGCAGACATATATTGCGGCGCTTTTGTCGGAGGATAAGGTGAGGCAGATTCTGGCCTATGAGGAGCAGGAGGGGGATACGACGGCGTTTTATGTTGTGGATCAGAATGACCATATTCTTTTTCAGTTGGGAAATGGCGGAGAGACGCGGAATGGAATCACTCTGTCAATGTGCAAAGAGGAACTGCCCTGGGCCAACTTCTATGAAGGGGATGAAATGGAAAACGCCTATCGGATCATCGGCAGGACGGGAGGAGAGGGAATCTTTGATTTTTCCGTATTGAATGTAGTGATTCTCGTTATTATGACCAGCTCAGTTTTGTTTACGCTGTGGTTTTCGTCGTTTACACGGCGGGAAATACTGAAACCCATTAATGTGCTGGCTCAGGCATCCCGGGAGATTCAAAGGGGAAATCTGGAGGTACGCCCCAGTTATCCGGCCGGGAGTGTGGAGATGGGCGAGGTGAAGACTGCCTATAACAATATGCTGCAGACGATTCTGGAGATGAAAATGGAGAGGTATGAACGGGAATTGGAAATTAAGGATGCGGAGCTGAAATACCTGCATATGCAGCTGAAACCGCACTATTTTCTGAATGCCCTTTCCACGATCAACAGTATGGCCTATCAGCATCAGGATGATAATATTCAGATCTTTATTCAGGCGTTTTCCAGAAATATCCGCTATATGTTCCGGGTGGGACTCCACACGGTGCGTTTGGAGGAAGAAGCGGAGAATGTCGGGGATTATCTGCAGATGCAGCGGCTTTTATATGACAACTGTTTCTATGAGTATATGGATATTCCGGAAGAATTAAAGGATTATCAGGTGCCGCAGATGATTCTGCACACATTTATGGAGAATATTTTCAAGCATGTGATATCGATCGATTCTTTTGTGACAATTCTGATACGGGCACTGTCAGAAGAGCATGAAGGGGAGAGGATGCTGAAACTGGAGATCCACACATCGAGTAAGCATTTTGAAAACGGGATACTAGAGCAGATCAATGACAATAAAAAAGAAGAGGAGAGGTGGAAGGAAGCACCGACAGGCGGATCAGGAGGAATCGGTCTGTTCCATACCAAGAAGATATTAAGAATTATGTACGGGCGGACAGGTCTGTTGTTTTTGGAAAATGTGGAGCCGGATGGTACGAAGGTAACGATCTGGATTCCGGAAAGAGGTGCAATGTGAATCTGTTGATTGTAGACGATGAGGTTGTGACGACAGAGGTACTCAGGGATAAGCTGGATCGTAAGACATTGCAGCTGGATCGCATTTTTGTGGCCCATTATGTGGCTATGGCTAAAGAAATACTTCAGAAAGAAATTATAGATCTCGTGCTGTGCGACATTGAGATGCCGCGGGAAAATGGACTTCAGTTGCTGGAGTGGGTGCGACGCCAGGGAATGGACACAGAGTTTGTGTTCCTGACAAGTCATGAGAAATTTGAATATGCCTATGGCGCTGTTCAAAACGGAGCGGCCAATTATCTTTTAAAGCCGTTGGATATGCATAAAATTAATCAGTCACTGTATCAGGTAACAGAGAAGATATGTCGTGACAAAAAAATGGAGAATATCCGGGAGTACTGGGATTATGGCAAGAGAAAAATGATCAGAAGCTTCTGGAATCAGATTCTTGCAGGAGGTCTGGGAGGAGAAAGTGAAATAGAGGAAGAGAGGAACAAACTCGGGCTGCAGACAGAAATAAGGGATCAGTATACATTCCTTCTGCTTCATTTTCAAAAAGAAGTTATGGGACAGGAAGGGGCAGAGAGATCTCTGAAAGAGTTTGTTTTGGAAAATATGCTTGCGGAAGTCCTTACAGAGGGGATAAAAATGGAGCAGGTTGTTTTGTGGGAGGAGGAAAATGCGGTCTATGCGGCTGTGATGTCGGAATATGAAGAGGAGCAGGTGAGAGAGGGCATGATGAAGCTGCGTTCGGATCTGGATAATTATTTTTCCGGAATGCTTCAGGTGGCCTATCTCTCCGAACGTATGCCGCTGTATGAATTGGGAGGGGTCCGGGCGGATATTCTGCGCTATGACAGAAAGCATATCTATGATGAGGGGGAGATTTTAGTATTTTCAGAGATCAATCAGCAGGATAGAGAAGTAAAGCGGATTCTGGATTACGAATTTATCAGTCGGTCACTTGAAGCGGGGGAGAGAGTCAGAACTCTGCAATATGTGCAGAAAATATTGAACACAGTAAAGCAAAGGGATCATTCCCTCAAGGCAATGCAGTATTTTCGACAGGAGCTTTTGGAGATTGTCACTGCATTCCTATGCAGGAATGGAATGAGTATGGAGCGGATTTACAAAGATCCGACGTATCAGCAGTTGGAGGGGGCGGCCTTTTCCTCTGAGTTTGCGATGGTGCAGTGGAATGTCTGGCTGCTGAACCGGGTGTTTGATATGAAACCGGAAGAGGGGGGAGATAAGGGGATTGCGGACAGAGTGGTGGATTATATCCATCACCATTATGCAGAGAATATTAACAGAAACGTATTGGCGGAACAGCTGCACTTCTCGCCGGAATATGTGGGAAAGGCGTTTCGGAAAGAGATGGGAGAGGGGATCAGCGACTATATCAATCGCTTCCGGATCGAGAAAGCCGGGAATCTGCTGCTCCATACGAATGCAAAAGTGACGGACATCGCGCTGCAGGTCGGATATGACAATATGCCGTATTTTTCCTCGACCTTTAAAAAATTCCAGGGGAGTTCACCGGCGGAATACCGAAAAATACACAGGGAGCAGAAATAAGAACAGGGGATTCGGAAAGCGCTCCTGATGAAGGTGAAGTAAGCGGTGACAGAGAGTTCTCCAGAAAGTGAAAGTTTTTGTGCTTTTTAGCATAAGAACTTTCTTTTTTTTTACCCTATCATAAAAACATGAAAAACAGGTGTGCGGCAGCACATAGAACAGGAAAGGGAGGAACGAAGATGAAAAAGAAGCTTATGGCGCTCCTGCTGAGCGCAGCGATGGCGGCAGCGGTGCTGACAGGCTGCGGAGGCGACACCTCTACTACTGCGGACAGCACAACGGAGGACACGGAATCAGTTTCCGGCGGTGAAGTGGAAGAAATCGTGTTTGCGTATATGACGCAGAACAATATTCCGGAGGCGACGGAACTGCAGAGAATTGAAGATCTGATCAACGCTTACACAGAAGAGAAGATTAATACAAGAGTGCAGCTGGTTCTGTTTTCCAATGCGGACTATGTCAATCAGGTGAATCTGATGCTGGCGGCGGGAGAGCAGGTGGATCTGTTTCAGGCGTACAATACCTCTCACCTGAAGTACATTCAGGACGGAACGGCGCTTGATATTACAGATTATCTGGATAACGAACTCAAAGAGACGGCAGAAATTATCTATGATGATTTCCTTGCGCCAACCACTGTGGAGGGACGTACCTACGGTATTCTGAATATGGGATCCAATTATGTGCCAGGCGGGTTCTGCTACAGAGAGGATATTACCGAGGAACTGGGCATTGACATGACACAGGTCACGACGCCGGAGGCTTTGACGGAAGTATTTGCGCAGGTGAAAGAGGCGTATCCGGATATGATCGTTATTGATCCGAACCGTGCAAATGCGCTCTTTGAGACATACCTGGGTAAGATTGCGGGATTTGATCCGTTGGGCGATAACATTACCTACAGTATTGCGGGCGTCGCGTACCAGGATAATTCTACGGTTGTCAATATCTATGATACGCCGGAATTCCGGGATCTTGCCAACCTGACGAGAAGCTGGTATCAGGCGGGGTACTTCTCCGCGGATGCGGCTACGACGACGGCGACAACGGCAGAGCTGCTGATGTCCGGCAACTGCTTCGGCACCTTCTGCGGATTGGGAAATCCGAACATTGCCCAGCAGTATACGACAAATTACGGATATCCTTTTGAAAACATCCAGATTAGTGATTCCATGATCTGGGCGGGAGACAACAATGCGTGGATGATTAATTCCACCAGCAAGAGCCCGTCTGCAGCGGCTAAGTTTATGAATCTTCTTTATACAGACGCTTATGTGGATAACCTGCTTGTCTATGGCGAGGAGGGTGTGGATTACCAGCTTGATGAGAATGAGTGTGCGGTTGCGCCAGAGGGATATACCGACCTGAACAGCGTGAAGTACACCAATAACATGAATTACTACTTCTGGGGAAATAAATGGCTGACCTATCCTGTTGTCGGCGGACTGTACGGCGAGGAGAAGGAAGCGAATATGGCGGAAAACTACGCGGGAGAACATTCAGCTTACTATGGTTTTCTGTTCGATTACAGCGAGTATGAGGCGCAGTACACCGCCTGCCTGAACATCATCGAGGAGTACAGGAAGTCTCTGTGGGTCGGCGCGGCGGACGTGGATACGACGTTGGAGGAGCTGGACAGCAGACTGAAGGCGGCAGGTATGGAGGATCTGATTGCCGAGAAACAGACGCAGCTGGATAAGTGGCTGAGCGATCAGGAACAGTAAGCGTTATCAGGTAAAAAGAAAGAGGGATGCCGGACAGTACCCTGATGGTGTGTGGCATCCCTTTTGACCGGAGAGGTAACAGAATGACTGTAGGAAAAAAGAAAAAATTAAATAGGAATACGATGGCTCTGCTGCTGATCGCGCTGCCGGGAATCGTCTATCTGTTGATCAATAACTATATGCCGATGATAGGAATCTTCATCGCATTTAAGAAATTCAGCTATGCAAGGGGAATCTGGGGCAGTCCGTGGTGCGGGCTGGATAACTTTGAATTTCTGTTCCTGACAGATGATGCGTGGGTGATTACGCGGAATACGCTGCTTTATAACCTGGCTTTTATTGTTCTTGGCACCGTCTTTGCGGTGGTGTTTGCGATTCTGCTGCACGAGCTCGGAGAGAAGCTGCGGGGGAAATTTTTCCAGTCGGTACTGCTTTTTCCGCATCTGCTTTCCTGGGTCGTGACTTCCTATCTGGTCTATGCACTGCTGGGAGCGAGCAACGGATTTGTGAACAACTCGATTCTGAAGCCGCTCGGTTTAGAGGCGGTGGACTGGTATACGGTGAAGTCGGCGTGGCCGGTAATTCTGGTACTGGTCTATCTCTGGAAAAATGCCGGTTACAGCGCGATCGTTTATATGGCCGGAATTGCCGGAATCGACAAGGAGATCTACGAGGCTGCTAAAATAGACGGGGCGACGAAAATGAAGCAGATCACGTCGATCACACTGCCGCTGCTTCGTCCGACGATTATTATCATGACACTGATGTCAATCGGAAGAATTTTTTACTCGGATTTCGGACTGTTTTATCAGGTGCCGATGAACGCGGGAACGATCTTCTCCACCACACAGACGATCGATACCTATGTGTATCGGGGACTGATGGAGCAAGGGAATATCGGAATGTCTTCGGCTGCCGGCGTGTACCAGTCTCTGGTGGGCTTTGCGCTGGTCATGCTCGCAAACTTTATCGTCCGGAAAACCGATCCGGAAAACGCACTGTTCTAGGGGGTGACTTATGAAAACGGCAGTAGGTGATGAAAAAAGGTTTATCAGAATCATAACGGTACTGCTGGCGATTGTCAGCATTCTGGCACTCTTTCCGATGGAGCTACTTGTGGTGGCCTCTTTTACGGATGAAAACGAGCTGATTTCCAAGGGATATCAGGTCTGGCCTGCGAAATGGAGCCTGGAAGCCTATACCTATATGATTGATCAGGCTGCTACGATCGTCCGTTCTTATCTGGTAACGATCGGAACGACAGTAGTGGGTACAGCGCTGAGCGTTCTTTTAACAGCGTCGCTGGCCTATCCGATGGCGAGGAAGAATTTTCCGTTCCGCAATGCGCTCTCCTTCTTCGTGTATTTTACGATGCTCTTTAATGGGGGATTGGTGCCGCAATATATTATGTGGTCAACAATCTTTCATATTAAAGATACATACGCGGCGCTGATTTTCCCCAATCTACTGATGACAGCATTCAATATTTTTCTGGTGAGAAACTATTATACGAACAGCCTGCCGGACGCGTTGTATGAAGCGGCGCAGCTCGACGGGGCAACGGAGTTCCAGATGTTTGTCAAGGTGGTATTTCCCTTATCTAAGCCGGTGGTGGCGACGATTGCCCTATTTGAAGCGCTGACCTACTGGAACAGTTGGACGAACGCTCTGTACTATGTGCAGGATCCGAAATATTTCGGGATTCAGAACCTGCTGATGCGCATTATGAAAAATATAGAGTACCTGCGCACAGGAACTTCGGAGATGGCAGCGGAGGGACAGGTGGCGTCGCTGCCGGGCAACTCAATCCGTATGGCGCTGGCGTTCATCGGGCTTCTGCCGATCGTGATTATTTATCCGATGCTGCAAAAGTATTTCATCAAAGGTGTGGTTGTCGGCGCGGTCAAGGGTTGACGAAAGGGAGAAGAAATGGCGGCTTATATTCATTGCAATTTTACGTCAAAGGTGTTGCGGATGACGGTAGACGTGTCCATCCTGCTGCCGGAGAAGACGAGATGGGAGCAGCTTGAGAGCGGAGAGAGACGGGGGGTCCGTTACCAGACTCTTTATCTGCTGCACGGTTTTACAGGGGATCATCTCTCTTATCTGCGTACTTCCAAAATCGAGCGGTACGCGGACGAGCACCAGATCATGGTGGTGATGCCGAGCATTTACAATGGCGTGTACACGGATATGAAATACGGGATGGAATATTTTACTTATCTGTCCGAGGAACTGACAGACTTTATAGAGCGAACCTTCCCGGCGGCGACGAAGCGGGAGAACCGATTCGTCGCGGGGATGTCCATGGGCGGCTACGGGGCGTATAAATGGGGGCTGACGTATCCGGAGCGGTTTGCGGCGATTGGTGGTGTGGCGGGATCTTATCATGCGGAGTACCGCTATCAGGGAAGGGTCAACACGGTCTCAACGCTGTGTGAAGCGTTGTACGGCGATCCGCCGGCTATCACACCGGAGAAGCATGATGTCTTCACGATGCTGCGCACATTAAAAGAGCAGGGAGCGGAGATTCCCAGACTGTACACCTGCTGTGGCACAGAGGACAGATTATATTCGTGTTCGGAGGATCTGAAAGCACTGGCGGACGAACTGAAGGTCCCGATGGTCTTCGAGCATGGACCGGGGCGGCACGACGATATTTTCTTTGACGAGTACATCCAGAGGATTCTGAACTGGATGGAATTTCAGGGCGGTCCGGTCGAGGAATAGGGGTGTCAGTGGCGGCGTTGCGGACAACAATGCCGTAGAAAAGTGTGATACGCAGGGAGGCGGAGATGGAAATCATGAAAGCGGCGGCTGCCGGGACGCTGGAATCGAGCGACTGTCAGGTTGTCGTGGAAAAAGGTGAGGGAGAGATCGAGTTTCATCTGGAAAGTGCGGTGATTCACCAGTATGGAAATCAGATCCGGAAGGTAGTATTGGAAACGCTGCAAAAATTGGGGGTGAGCGATATCAGAATCACTGTCATTGACAAGGGAGCGCTGGACTGCACGATTCGGGCCAGAGTCGAGAGCGCGGTGTACCGTTCCGTGGCGCAGACAGAGGGGATTCCGTGGGGAGGAATCGTGCAATGAGAGACAGAAAACAAAGATTGCGGCGCACCATGTTGTTTTTAAATGCACAGAAACCGGGATTGCTGCGCGACCCTTATATTTACCGGCCGGATTCGCTTATTCTGGATCTGGAGGATGCGGTGGCGGAGAATCAGAAAGACGCCGCGAGATTCTCCCTGTTCCACGCGCTGCGCAGTATCGACTATGAAGGCTGCGAGAGAATTGTCAGGATCAACGGCCTGGCGACGCCATTCTGGCGGGAGGATATCCGCTGCGCGGTGGCCGGAGGCTGCGATGCGATCCGTCTGCCCAAAACAGAGGCGGCCGGAGATGTCAAACTGATAGAGCAGGCGATCTCAGAAGCAGAGAGAGAATTCGGAAGACCGGAAAACAGCACGCTGATTATGGCGGCCATCGAGTCGGCGAGAGGGGTGGTGAAGGCGCTGGAAATCTGTGAAGCGTCGGAGCGTCTCTTTGGAATCGCGCTCTCCGCTGGAGATTATACCCGCGATCTTCACACGCACATTACGGGAACGGGAATCGAACTGATGGGGGCGCGCCAGCAGATGCTGATCGCCGCCCGCGCGGCAGGAGTGCAGTGTTTTGACACGGTTTATACGGATCTGGGCAATGAGGAGGGGCTTCGGGAGGACATCACGACAATTCACCTGATGGGCTTTGACGGGAAATCTGTGATCAATCCGCGTCAGATCAGACCTGTGCATGAGATTTTCACGCCTTCTGAGAAAGAAATTATTTTTGCAGAAAAAGTAATACAGGAAATCGATGATAAGCGAGCGAAGGGAATCGGCGTATTCACTGTGGACGGCAAAATGATTGACGTCGCTTTTTATGACGGGGCGGTTCAGACAATCAAGTTGGCGAAGGCATCCGGCGTCTATCCTGTGACCGAGCGCAGGGCGGGAAATGGAGCATAGTTATGAAAAATGCAGTGGGAAGAGAAATCCCGGAAGAGATTCTGAAACAAACAGGGAAGGAAATTTTTCGAGGATCACATTATTATGATGGATATGTATACAAAAAGGACGGTCCCAATACAAAGTGTGTGATAAACTCCGGTGGGAGCAAATTGCTGGCGAGTCTGCGGGAAGCACTGGAAAAGTGTGGGATTCGGGATGGAATGACGCTCGGCTTTCATCATCATTTCCGGGATGGAGATCTTGTGGTGACCATGGTCATGGAGGAAATTCACCGAATGGGCATCCGGAATCTGACCATCTGTGCAAGTTCGCTCGGCAAAGCGCACGACAGTCTTGTGGAATATATGGAAGATGGAACTATTACCGGGATACAGTCGTCAGGTGTCAGAGGGAAAATAGGACGAGCTATTTCAGAGGGAAAATTACAGGGGCTGGCGATTATGCGCTCTCACGGTGGACGTGTGCGGGCGATCGAATCAGGGGAGGTGCGTATCGATATTGCGTTTATCGGAGCGCCGACCTGCGACGATTATGGAAATTGCCGCGGAATCGGGGGAAAGTCGGACTGCGGTGTCCTCTCGTATGCAATGGTAGACGCCTGCTATGCGGATCATGTCATCGCCATTACGGACTGTCTGGTGCCGTTTCCCAATTTTCCGGCGCATATTTCCATGACAAATGTGGATTACGTGGTCGTGGTGGATGCGATTGGGGATCCGGACAAGATTGCGACAGGGGCGGCGAAGCCGACAAAGGATATGCGCAAGCTGATGATGGCGGACTACTGCACCAGATTTGTAACTTCGACGCCTTATTTTAAAGATGGATTTTCCTATCAGACTGGTGTGGGCGGGGCATCTATTGCTTCCACGATTTCTCTGGCTAAGGTGATGAAAGAACGGGGCGTACGGATGCGCTTTGGCGTTGGAGGCTTGACGAAGCCCATGTGCGATCTGCTGATCAACGGGCAGGTCGATGTGCTGCTGGATACCCAGGATTTTGACCGGGATGCAGTGAGTTCTGTAAAGGATCTGCATCATTTCCGAATCAGTGCAGGAGAATATGCAGATCCGTTTAACAAAGGTGCAGTGGTAAATAAACTGGATTTTGTAATTCTGGCGGCATTGGAGATAGACACCCAGTTTAACTGTAATGTGGTGGTCGGCTCCGATGGAGTGATTACCGGTGCGCAGGGAGGTCATCCGGATACGGCGGCCGGAGCCAAGTGCACGATTGTCCTCTCCCCGCTGTTGCAGGGCAGAAGCCCCGCAATCTGTTCGGATGTCACTGTTGTGACAACGCCGGGAGAGTGCGTGGATGTCGTGATTACAGATTATGGGATTGCCATTAATCCGAGACGGCAGGATTTGATCGATTGTATGGAAGGCGTTGATTTGCCGTTTAAAACCATTGAGGAACTCAGAGACATTGCCTATCGTATTGCGGGAGAGCCGGAGCGGGTGCAGTTTCAGGACAGAGTCGTCGGGATTATTGAGGCGCGGGACGGAACGATTATGGATGTAGTGAGACAGGTGAGACCGTTTGCGTTCCGGGAGGACGAAAAGTAATAGGAAAAGAGAAGAGATTCGGCGCGGAGAGACGAGGAACAGAGGCTTTCCGCGCCGAATTCTCCATACAGTTCCTATAATTGATAGAAAAATATTGTCCCGCGATATTGAACCGCTGCGTCAGAGCATTTGCTGATCAATGAATGGCCGGGAAGAAAGGGGGAAGAGATGAGGAGAGAGTCGGAAGAGGTGTCGCTGCGGGAAGTGCTGGAATTTCGGGAACGGAAGGCTGCCATGCGGGAGGAAATGCTGCGCGGGGAGGCGGGCGGCACGGTGATCAGTCTGGCTATGAATATTCCAGGTCCTGTCAAGAGCGGTGAGCGGATCAGGGCGGCGCAGAGAGAAGGATGCCGGCAAATCCGCAGGCGTTTGTGCGAGGAAGGGATTGTTCCTGTGTCGGAAACTGCGATCGACGGAAAAGCGGGAGATGCATCGATTTTTCTGCTGCGAGATGCGGACGCCCTCTTCTGTAAGAAAAAGATGGTGGAACTGGAGGAGGAACATCCTTTGGGAAGGATTTGGGATATTGACGTATGGACAGGAAGAGGAGCGGTTTCAAGGGGGGAGCTCGGAATTCCTCCACGCCGCTGTTTGATATGCGGAGAAGAGGCAAAAGTGTGTGCGAGGGGAAGGATGCACTCTGTTTCACAGCTTAAGGAGCGGGTGGAAGAGCTGTTGAAGTGGATGGATCGGTGAAGGATAAAAAAAGAAGAAAGGGGGACGGAGATGAGGAATAGAAGAAAACAGGAAGAGAGCAAAGGGGAAGAAAAGGGGCGATGCGAAAGGAAAAGAAGGGCTGTAGAGCGGAAAGCGGAAGAGATAGGAAAAGCTGCATGGAGAGCGCTTCGGGAAGAAGTCGTGACAACGCCGAAACCGGGACTTGTGGATGGCATTTCGAACGGTGCGCATCAGGACATGGATCTTTCGCTTTTTCTGGAGAGCGCCGATGTGCTCCGTCCCTTTTTTGTGCAGATGGCATTGGCAGGATTGCGGGAATCGGGGACACCTGAGCAGTTGTTTTTGCGTGTGAGACAGATTGGCAAGGAAGCAGAGCGGGATATGCTGAAGGCGACAGGAGGGATCAATACCCATAAAGGGGCGATCTTTACTATGGGACTTTTATGTGCGGCGGCGGGGAGAACACTTCAGGAAAGATACCGTCTGACACCGGAAAATATACTGGAAACAGAGAGACAGATGGCGGGAGATACTTTAGAGCGGGAGCTTGCTGCGCTGCAGAGGAAGAGGCCGGAAAGTCATGGGGAGGAGGTACTTTGCCGGTACCGCAGCGACGGCATCCGGGGAGAGGCTCTGCGGGGATATCCGTCGCTGCGGACGTTGGTGCTGCCTGTATTCTGCGAAACAGAGCAGGAAACGATCTGTGCGGAGGAAGCAGGGGCAGTGCGGCAAAGACAGGAGAAGACAGAGGAAAGAGATGACTGGAATTTGCGAAAGCTGTGTGCGCTGATGCATCTGATGAGCCGGGTGGAGGACTCCAATATCCTGTATCGCAAGGGGCCGCAGATTTTGGAAGAAGTGCATCGGGAAGCGGAGCAGTATCTGCGATGGGGTGGTCCTTTTCAGGATGTGTCCTGCCAGAAATTAAAAGAACTGGATCGTCGGTACAGCAGCAGAGGAATCAGTGCCGGAGGATGTGCGGATTTACTGGCGGCCGGGATTTTTCTTTATTTATTGTGTCAGTCGCCGGAGCGGTGCGGGGGGATGGAGAGGAGATGGAGGAGATTTTATTCAGGAGATCGCCTTTTACGAAAAGAGAGCAGGGAGAGATCGCAGGTTTCCTGAAGCGACAGGATCTGACGATGGAAGAGTTTCCGGAGTATATGATCTGTGCGGAAGATATGCAGGGGAATCTTTGCGGATGCGGGGGAATTGAGCAGAATGTTCTGAAATATCTGGCGGTGGAGCCGCTGCTGCGAGGGGAAGGAGTAATGGCCTCTCTTTTGAGTGAACTGATTCAGTACGCGGCGGAGCAGGGAAGAACACGATTGATGGTATTTACAAAGCCGAATAACCGGGAACTCTTCGAAGCGTGCGGGTTTTATCTGATTTATCAGGGAGGTGAGGCAATTCTGCTGGAAAACAGGAGAAACGGTCTGAGAGAGTATCTGGAGCGGCTGCGCAGAGAGACGCTGCGGTGGGGAGTGCGGAAGACGGGAAGCGCAGCGGCGGCGGAACGTTTTTTGCAGAGAGACGGAGCGAGGATTGGATGCATTGTGGCAAACTGTAATCCATTTACTCTGGGACACCAGTTTCTGGCAGAACAGGCGGCGCGGGACTGTGAACTGGTTCATTTTTTTGTCCTCTCCGATCCGAGAAGTGATTATTCGCCGGAGGACCGCATGGCAATGGTGCGTTTGGGGCTGGAGGGAATGGACAGAATCCTTTTGCATGAAACGTCGGAGTATATTATTTCGGCCGTGACGTTTCCGACGTATTTTTATAAGGAGAGGGCGCAGGGACAGGAGACGAATTGCAGGATGGATCTGGAATTATTCGGAAGCAGGATTGCCAAATCCCTGGGCATATCGGTCAGATATGAGGGCGAGGAGCCGAACTGCACAGTGACCAGGCAATATCATGAGAGAATGCGGGAAATCCTCCCGTCCTTCGGCATAGAGGTTAAGGAACTGAAGCGATTGGAGAAGGGAGGTATCGTCAGCGCCTCCGGGATCAGGAAAATGATTCGGGAAGGAGAGTGGGAGGCGGCGCGGAAATGGCTGCCGGAGAAGGAATATTTTTATCTCAGAGAGCTGCACGGAAGAGGATGAATCGGGGTGTCTCATGCGCTGCTTCGTATTGTGGGATAATGTATGTCATTTTCCGAACTGTGATTTTCCCATCTTTAATCTCCATTCCGGAGCGCTTTTGCGCGACGGGGCGACGCAAATTTCCAATTTGCGTCTGCCAATCTGTTCTATATTTGAAATGACATCTTCTTGACACAAGTATGAAATCGTACTATATTACATCAGGTACGATTTCATACTTGTATTCTTTTATTGTGTGATAAATCATCCGGCAGGAATCAGGTGACTGCGGGCTGCCGGAACAGGGACGGGAAGCAGAGGCATGGCAAATCGAAGCGCGAATAAATCGCTGTGTCTCTTTGCCGCAAACGGCGCAGCAGAATGGAGGATACCATGAGAATTGAAGCGGGAGAGGAACTGAAACGGATGAATTACCTCTTTTCGGAGACCGATGCGGTTTATCATGAGGCGGCGCGCAGGTTCGGGCTTTCGGACAGTACGATGACGATTCTGTACGCGGCGTGCAATTACGGCGGGAGCTGTCTTTTGAGCGAACTGACCCATATGACAGGAGCCAGCAAGCAGACGATCAATTCGGCGCTGCGCAGACTGGAGAGCGAGGACATACTCTATCTGGAGATGGCCGGTTCCAGAAAGAAGCGGATCTGTCTGACTGAAAAAGGGCGGGAGCTGGCACAGCAAACCGTTCTGCGGCTGATGCAGGGGGAGAATGAGATTCTGCGTTCTTGGACGGAGGAGGAGCGGGAGCAGTATCTGCTGCTGACCCAGCGCTATCTCAACGATCTCAGGAAGGTGATCGGCTCGTTCTGACTGCCGCATGCTGGATTTGTGCCGAAACGTCACCTTTCACATCGAAGGTCCGGGTGCGATGATCGCGCTGCTGCTGGAGGTGTGTTACCCGGCATCACAAATCACAGCGCGCACCGGAGAATTGCGGGGCACAAAATTACCATATGCACAGAATGTACAGAATTGCACAGAGATATTACGAAATGGAGACCATTGATTTATGAAGATTCAGTTATCCGATCACTTTACACTCAGGAAGCTGCTTATTTTTACGCTGCCGTCGATTGTGATGATGATTTTTACGTCGATCTACGGCGTGGTGGACGGGTTTTTCGTGTCCAATTATGTGGGAAAAGCGCCGTTTGCCGCCGTCAATTTCATCATGCCGTTTCTGATGATCCTCGGCGCGGTCGGATTTATGTTCGGTACCGGGGGAAGCGCGCTGATTTCCAAGACCATGGGAGAAGGTGATCATGGGAAGGCGCAGGAGCAGTTCTCCCTGTTTGTGTATGTGGCGCTGGCCTGCGGCGTCGTGATCGCCGTGCTGGGCATCCTGCTGCTGCGGCCCGTGGCGGCGGCGCTCGGCGCGGACGGCGAGCTGCTGGAGGACTGCGTGGTGTACGGGAGAATCATTCTGCTGGCGCTGCCGGCCTATATTCTGCAGTATGAGTTCCAGAGCTTTTTTGTGGCGGCCGGCAAACCGCAGCTGGGTCTGGCGGTCACGGTGATCGCGGGCGTTACGAACATGGTGCTGGACGCGCTGCTTGTGGCGGTCTTTCCCCTCGGGCTGGCCGGTGCGGCGGCGGCCACGGCGGTGAGTCAGTGTGTCGGCGGCCTGATTCCGCTGGTCTATTTCCTGCGCCCGAACACGAGCCTGCTGCGGCTGACGGGAACCCGCATGGACGTCGGGGCGCTGCTGCGGGCCTGCGCCAACGGCTCGTCGGAGCTGATGTCCAATATCTCCACCTCGCTGGTCAGCATGCTCTACAACGCGCAGCTGATGAAATACGCCGGGCAGGACGGCGTCGCGGCTTACGGCGTGCTCATGTATGTCAATATGATTTTTCTGGCCGCGTTTATCGGTTATTCGGTCGGAACGGCGCCTGTGATCAGCTATCACTACGGGGCGGGAAATCACGGGGAGTTAAAAAGTCTGCTGAAAAAAGGGCTTGCCGTAATCGGAACCTGTTCGGTGGCGATGCTGCTGGCGGCCGAGTTCTTCGCCAGACCGCTGGCGATGCTCTTTGTCGGCTACGACGAGGCGCTTCTGGATATGACACTGCAGGGATTTCGGGTTTTTGCTTTCTCCTTCCTGTTCGCGGGGATTGCCATTTACGGCTCCGCGTTTTTTACGGCGCTCAACAACGGGCTGATTTCGGCGCTGATCTCCTTCCTGCGAACGCTTGTATTCCAGGTGGCGGCCGTTCTGATTCTGCCGCTTCTTCTGGGGATCGGGGGAATCTGGGTTTCCATCGTGGCGGCAGAGTGTATGGCGACGGTGGTGACGGTGGTCTTTCTGGTGACGCAGAGAAAGCGATACCGCTATTAAACGGTTGCCGTCCGGTGTCCTTCGGGATTACAATGAATAAAAGTTACAGGTAAACAGACGAATGCCGGAGGAATGAGAGTGAAAAGAATACAAAGACATTGGAGGCTATGGATGCGGGGCATCCCAGCACTGCTGAAATATCAGATTGTCGCCACGGCGATTCTGTGGGTGATTGTGCGGGTGCTGGACGCTGCGGCCAGAGGGCTCATGCACATGGGAGGCCGGGTGGCGGTGACGACGGGAGACCTCGCCTTTTTATACGCCTCATGGGAAGGGTGGCTTCTGATTCTGCTGGCGCTGGTGGTCGCCATCGCCTACGTCGTGATTGACGTCAACGCCAAGGTGCTCTGCTGCGGTCACATTATCCGGAGGGAAAAGGTATCGGTCTGGAATCTCCTGAAGGAGACGTTTGCGGAGACGAGGCGATTTTTTCATCCGAAGGGCTTTCTCGTGTTCCTCTATGTCGTGGCGGCGGTGCCGATCGCAGGCGTCGGTCTGAGCACGCGGCTGACGGCGAATTTCCGCATTCCGAATTTTATTATGGATGTGATTTACGCGACTCCTCTGTATCTGGTTCTTTATGTGTTGGCGATCGTCGCGCTGATCATCTTCGGCGTCCTGCATCTGTTTACGTTTCATTTCGTCCTGCTCGGGAAACAGAAGGTCTCGAAAGCGTTCGCGGCCTCCCGGGATCTGGTCCGGAAACACTGGAAGCGGCTGCTGCCGGGACTTCTGGCTCTGTTCGGGATACTGATTCTGTTGGTTTTTCTGATCGTGTTCCTCTTTCTGGGAGTCCCGATGGTCGTGCTGGGGGGATTGGAGAACGTTTCCTGGATGGAAGAGTGGATGGTGGAGCTGCTGACCCTGTGTCTGGGGCTTAACGCCACGTTGGTGATCAGCTTTGCGGTGATGCTGCTGACGCCGGTGGAGATGCTGGAACTGACCCGGTTTTACTATCTGTACACCGAGGGCGAGGACGGCGATACGGAGGAAAAGGTGAAAAAGGGCTGGCTGCTGCGCAGGCTGGCACTGATTCTGGTCGGTTCTGTGCTGGTCGGCGCGGTGGTGCAGCCCTTCAGCGAGCTGGTTTTTCCGGAGCCGCAGGTGGAGATCATCGCGCACCGCGCAGGCGGGACGCTGGCGGCGGAGAATACGACAGCGGGCCTGGAGGCCGCGATTGAGAAGGGAGTCTACGGGAGCGAAATCGACGTGCAGCGGACGAAGGACGGTCATTATGTCGTCAACCATGACAACACGTTCAAGCGGCTGAGCGGGGAGTCGAGAGCGTCGCAGGAGATGACACTGGAGGAGATCCGGCAGCTCTCGGTAAAGAATACCCATGCGTCAGGGGCGGCGTCGGAGCCGGTGGCGACGCTGGAGGAGATGCTGGAGACGGTAAAGGACAGGGAGATTCTCTTCATCGAACTGAAGGGAGAGACGGCGGATACGCAGATGGCGGACGACGTCGCGCAGATGATCTATGAGCGGGATATGAGGGACAATGTGGTGGTGATTTCCCTCAAATATGATCTGATCGACTACTGCAGCACCCGGTATCCGGATATTCCGACCGGACTGCTCTACTTTGCCTCCTACGGCAGCACGCAGAATCTGAACTGCGATTACCTGATTCTGGAAGAGGAGGCGGCCACCGATTCCGCGATCGACGCGATCCACGACGCGGGCAAGAAGGCGGTGGTCTGGACGGTCAATACGGAAGACAGCATGGAGAAATATCTGAGCGGAGAAGCAGACGCCATCATCACGGACGAGGTAGCGATGGCAGTCGAGAAGAAGGCGGAGATTCAGGAGCAGACGGATCTTCAGCGGATGTGGGATATGTTCTGGGATATTGAGGTGTGATGAGCGGCAGTGTCGGGGCATCACATTGGCTGACGAGAAACAGTTCATACCAGATGAACGGGAAGCGGCTCTATTTTTTAGGATTCTCCCGCTCCATCACCGACGCCCGCCGGACGGCGTTCCTGCCGAATCGTCTGCGGATGTCGTCCATCGCGTGATCGAGACGTTCGAGCTTCTCGTAATCCGTCGTGTCAAAAAGGGAGAGCTGCCTGCCCTCCGACCCCCGCAGAACGCGTCCTGTGGAGACGCCGAGCAGGCGGATCGGCGCACCGTCCCAGAGTTCGTCAAAAAGACGGCAGGCCGCGCTGTAGAGTTCATCGGTGATGTCTGTGGCGTTTGTCAGAGCCATCTGGTGCGAGTTCTCTGTGAAGTCGGCGTAGCGAATCGTCACGGAGACCGTCTCGATGCGGACACCGTCGGCCCGGAGGCGCTGCGCCACCTTCTCTGAGAGATCGAGGAGGACGGCCTTTGCCTCCCGGGCGGTGACGGCGTTCTCGGCGAGGGTGACAGAGTTGCCGTATCCCTTGTTGTCCTGGGGCTGCGTCTCCACGGGGGAGGAGTCGCGGCCGTTGGCGAAGTTCCAGAGAACCTCTCCGTGCTTTCCGAAAAAACGGCGCAGAGTGATGATATCGGCGC
Organism: Eubacteriales bacterium; assembly: GCA_030524225.1. Taxonomy (GTDB): domain Bacteria; phylum Bacillota; class Clostridia; order Lachnospirales; family Lachnospiraceae; genus CAG-791. The sequence continues at coordinate 6,624 of JAUNGV010000034.1, read as the reverse complement.
GGGCCAGATCCCCGATTGTGCGGATGCCGAGGGTGCGCAGCCGCTCCTCTGAGGCGCGCCCCACGAAGAAGAGCTCGCGCACTGGCATTGGCCACATCTTCTCCCCGATCTCGGACGGAAAGAGCGTGTGCACTTTATCAGGCTTTTCAAAATCGCTGGCCATTTTGGCAAGCAGCTTGTTGGAGGAGACGCCGACGTTGACGGTGAAGCCGAGGGTATCCCTGATTTCGTCGGCAATACGGCGCGCAGCGGCGGGCGGTTCTCCGAACAGAGCCCGCGTTCCCGTCATATCGACAAAGGCTTCGTCGACGCTGAACTGCTCCACATCGGGAGAGTAGCGGCGCAGGATTTCGATAAAGAGCCGGGACTGTTCCCGGTACATCGCATGATCTGGCTTTACGAGCAGCAGATCCGGACATTTGCGCAGGGCGTCCACCACCGGTTCACCGGTGCGGACGCCGTATTTTTTGGCCGGAATCGATTTGGCGAGAATGACGCCGTGGCGCGTGGCCAGATCGCCGCCGACGGCTGAGGAAACCATGCGCAGATCGAGGGCGCCCGGATCCTGTTGCAGGCGGCGCACCGCCTCCCAGCTCAGAAACGCGCTGTTGACGTCGATGTGGAAAATAATACGGTCAGGCATAATTACCTCCCTGGAACTGCAGGCGCGAGCGGCGGTACTGGCTTGGCGACATCCCGTACTGGCGCTGAAAGCTGCGGATAAAGGTCTCCGGATTCTGGTAACCGATCCTCTCGCTGATGGCGGCGACGCTCAGCTGCGACAGAAGCAGGAGATTTTCTCCCTGAGAGAGCCGGATGGCCGTCAGCAGCTCTGAGAAGGTGCGCCCGGAGAAAGATTTGATCAGCTTCGAGCAGTAGGAGGGAGAGAAGTGAAATTTCTCGCTCAGCGTCTGCAGGGTAACGGTGTCGTAGTGGTTCATCATATAGCTGAGGATCTGCTCGTCGCTGTCGTTTCTCTGCACCCGGTTGCGGGGATACTCGATATGCTTGCCGTGCCGTCTCGTCAGCTGGGTGAAAAAGATAGTGAGAATGCTGCAGATAATCCGGTCGGAATACTCGTCGGTATTCATCTGCTCCAGATACATATCCAGAATGTAATTCCGTATCGTCTCGTCGCCGTCTGTGTGGAAGAGAAGATAGGGAATTTTCTTTTTGGCGTACAGGCTCTCCAGAAAGAAGAGGTTCAGCCGCGTCTTATCCCGCAGGGCGTTCATAAAAATATCCAGAAAGGTGCTGCGGCGCACCAGAATATTCAGAACGACGCTTTCGTCAAAGACCTCGATGCCGTGCTGGATCTCGGGTGAGAGAACGCATACATCCCCGGTCTGCAGCGTGCAAATGTGGTCCTGAAATTTCTGCGTGCAGCGGCCGGAAATCACATAGATCATCTCAAAATAGCCGTGAGAGTGCAGATAAAAAGGCGCGTAGCGCGGGTGCTTGATCAGATAAACGTTTTTGGTTTTGCCGATAAAATCATCCTCGCTTCGGAAAGCGGGGAGCGTCTCGGGATGCGCCGCGGCAAAAAGGGACTCGGGGTCGTGCTGATACTTCTGGTAAAACGCCTGCAGGTTCGGGATTGTTTTTTCTGTGCAGTAATAGTCCTGATAGAGCAGTTCATCCTTGTCCCACGCAGAGAGATGTGCCAGAAGCAGGTCGTAGTTGACAGAGTTCATGAGGGAGAAGCCTTTCTGTAAAGAGAGTGGCTAGTGAAAAATATCTTTTTATAAAATCATACTCTAAAAGAAACGGCATATAAAGTCAATTTTATCCGCATAAAAAGATCAAAAAGGTGAACATATAAAATCAATTAAACTGATTATACAGAATCCTGTTTGCAGAGGGGGATGCTCTTTATAATCATGGACAGAGAAAGCGGAACATGCGGGAAACGAAAAAACGCAGGGAATACGTCTGGGCCGGAATCAGGGAGCTGTGAAGAGTGAAGGAGCCAGACGGGAAAGAAAGGAGAGAATGGCTATGGAAACCTTATCATTATACGGGCTGAGCGTGGAACATCAGAGTTTGCCGATGGGACTGGATGAGAAGAGACCACGGTTCGGGTGGAAGCTGTACAGCAGCCGGAAGGAGACGGTACAGAGCGCGTACCGGCTGAGGATTTATGTGGAGAATACCGAGATATGCGATACAGGGCGGGTAGCCAGTGCGCAGAGTATCGAGGTGGAGGCGGCGGGATTTTCGCCGGAGCCGATGACGGCCTATACGGTGCGGGTGACGGTCTGGGATAATCACGGAGAGTGGGCCGGGGCGGAGACTATGTTCGAGACGGGGCGGATGGGCGTGCCGTTTTCCGGAGGCTGGGTGGAGCCGGAGCAGGAGCCGACGCCGGACAGCATGGAGAGGAAGGAGATTGACCTGGACAAGGTGACGGATAACCCCTTTGCGGGAGTAGAGCGTGATTTTGCGGAGTTTCGTCCGGCGCAGTATCTGCGGATTCCGTTTACGGTCAGCCGTCCGGTGAAGCGGGCGCGGGTCTACGCCACGGCGCACGGCGTCTATACGCTGGAGCTGAACGGCGTGCAGGCGGACGAGCGGGAGCTGGCGCCGGAGAATACGTCGTACCACAGGATTCTTCAGTATCAGACGTACGATGTCACACCGCTGCTGCAAGACGGGGAGAATGTAATCGGCGTGACGCTCGGAGACGGCTGGTGGGCGGGGCGCGTCGGGATGTCCGGCGACAGCTGTCAGTACGGAGATAAGCTGGGACTGCTGCTGGAGGGCGTCGTCGAGTACGAGGACGGGAACAGGGAGATTGTCACCGGGGAACAGGCCCGTTCCATGACGGGGCCGATTCTGTTCTCCGATCTGTTTGTGGGCGAGAAGTACGATGCGACAAGGGAACTGGAGGGCTGGAGTCTTCCGGGGTATGACGACAGTGAGTGGCGGCCGGTGCGCAGGGCGGACTATGCGATGGAGAATCTGATAGGGCAGTATGCGCCGCCGGTCAGGGTGATCCGGACGCTGAAACCAGTGGCGGTTCTGACGACGCCCGCGGGAGAGACGGTGTTGGACATGGGGCAGGTCATGGCGGGATGTATGCTCTTTACCGTGGAGGCCGAGGCCGGCGTTGAGATCAGACTGGAGCATACCGAGGTTCTGGATGAGGCGGGAAATTTCTACAACAATATTCTCGGCGTCAACAAGGAGCAGACTGTTTTTTACCGGACGAAGGCTGGGCGGCAGACATACCGGCCGCACTTTACCTATCATGGATTCCGCTACGTCAGGGTGACGGGATGGCCGGGCGAGATCTTGGCGGAGCAGTTCCGGGGACTTGTCTTTTCCAGTGAGATGGAGGACACCGGTTCCTTTGAGACCTCGGACGAGCGGCTGAACCGGCTGCAGCAGAACATCTGGTGGAGCCAGATCGCCAACAGTATTTCTGTTCCGACCGACTGCCCGCAGCGGGAGAAGGCGGGATGGACAGGCGACATTATGGCCTTTGCCCCCACGATGTGCTTTAACCGGAACGCGGATGCCTTCCTGACAGGATGGATGCGCAATGTGCGCGCGGACCAGAGAGAGGACGGAGCGGTGCCGATGATCGTGCCATATCTGCGGGCGTACGAGGCATTTGTTTACGGGAAGCTCTCTACGCACACCAGCTGTGGCTGGGGTGATGCGGTGATCATCGTCCCGTATGCACTGTACTGCGCCTATGGGGACCGGCGCGTCCTGGAGGAGAACTATGGCGCGATGGCGCGCTGGATGGAGTATATCAGGGAAAGAGCCGAGAACAGCCATCCGCAGGGATACGAGAGCTGGGATGCGCAGAGGCAGGCGCGGAGCAGACGGCTCTGGAATACCGATTTTCACTATGGTGACTGGCTGATCCCGAGCATGGTACTCGGCAATCCGGACGGTTCGATCATGATGCAGACCGCCTATGCGACGATGGAGTGTGTCGCCCCGGCCTATTATGCGTTCAGCGCCCGGAAGATGGCGGAGATTGCGGAGATTCTGGGAAACAAAGAGGATGTGGCTTATTACAGTCAGCTGTATGCGGAGATCCGGCAGGCGTTTATCGAGGAGTATGTCCGCGAGGACGGCAGTATGGAGGCGGATTTCCAGGGAATGTATGTGATTGCACTGGAGAACGATCTGGTGACGGACGAGATCAGGCCCGGGATGACGGAGCGGCTGTGCCGGATGATCCGGGAGAACAGAGGGTGTCTCGACACGGGATTTCTGAGCGTTCTGTTCCTCATGGATGTGCTCTGCCAGAATGGCAGAAGAGATGTCGCTCATAGTCTGTTGTTCCAGACGCAGTGCCCGAGCTGGCTTTATGAAGTGGAGCATGGGGCGACGACGATGTGGGAGAGCTGGGGCGCAATCGGCGAGGATGGAGCGGTCAGCACGTACAGCTATAACCATTATGCGTTCGGCTGCATCGGAGAGTGGCTGTACCGCGAGATCGGCGGCCTGCAGGCAATCGAGCCGGGATATCGGAGGATACGGATTGCGCCGGATCTTGCCTGCGGTCTGCAGTCGGCAAGCGCTGCGCTGGAGACGCCATACGGCAGGGCCGCCGTGGCATGGGAGCTGGAAAAGGAGGGCGGCGTGTTGCGGGTGACGGTGCCGGCGAACACCACGGCACTGATTGAGATACCAGGCCTTACACAGGAGATCGGAAGCGGAGAGTACAGTTTTGTGATCGCGCAGCCTCCCCGTGTGGTATACTCAGAGAAAACATTTGCACAGTAACACAATAAGGCGGGAGCGGCGCAGGAGATCCTGTGGCGTCCCGGATGGGAGAAGAGTATGACTGCTGCGGAGAGAATTGATGAATTGCTGACGCGTCTTGTGCGGGAGAGGGGAGTGATCCCGGCGGATTTCTTCACGGGAGAGGGGCCGTTTGGCGCGGTGAGCGTGCGGACGGACTCCCTGCTCACTGTCGAAGGGACAGAAGGCAGCCGGGCCCGGTTTGCCCTGTACGAGAGAAACGGCGGCGAATGGGAAGAGGTTCTGGAGGCGGAGGCATTTGTCGGCAGGAACGGGATCGGTACGATCAAGCGGGAGGGGGACGCCACGACGCCGGTCGGTGTGTACCGTCTGCTGTTTGACTTCGGAATTCTGGAGAATCCAGGAACGGGGCAGGGGATCGAATACCGCAGGATCACACCGCAGTCCTACTATGTGGACGACGAGAACAGCCCGTGGTATAACCGGTGGGTGGAGTCTCCGCCGGTTCCGCGGGAGGAGTTTGCATCGGCGGAGCACCTGATTGAACTGACGCCCCACTACCACTACGGGGCTGTGCTGAGCCAGAACGAGGCCTGCGTGCCGGGAGCGGGCAGCGCGATCTTCCTGCACTGTACCGGGCCGAATCCCTATACGATGGGATGCGTGGCTGTCTCCGAGGAGACGATGGCCGCCGTGCTGCGCCGTCAGAGGCCTCAGACGCAGATTCTGATTGTGGGAGGAGAGGATTAAGCAGAGAGAATGCTTCTGGTGTAGTCCATGAACGAAGAGAGCTCCCTGCTGCAGTCCCTGGCGTAGAGGAGGCCGTAGGGCACCTTTTGGTCCCAGCTGACCGGGAGCGTGAGCAGCGAAGGATGGACGTCTGACCATGCGCTCAGTGTGAGCAGAAGGCAGTTGTTCTGTTCACAGTAATTGAAGGTGTCCATGTCGTAGAAATAGTGTGTCTGCTCCACGAGGATCTGCGGATGCTGCCTCAGAAACGTCAGCAAATCACTGGGTCCTTCCTGCATGGGAATCACCAGCCGCTGTCCGTATAAATCCGGCAGATCGAGGACAGGCTTTGCTGCCAGAGCGTGCTGGGGCGACAGGGCGATGCACAGGTCATACGTTCCCAGTATGAGATAATCCGCCAGCCGGTGGATCTGTTCGGAGTTAAAGGCGCCGACCAGAATATCGATATCTTTACCCAGTCGGGAGATCACGGAGAGAAGCTGTGTGTGATCGTCATCGTAGGGAATAATTTTAAAATTATAGGCATTGGCGTTTTCTGCGTGCTGTTTCCACAGATCAAGAAACACGTGGCAGGGATTCAGGAAAGAGGAGCCGATGCGAATGGTCCGGGCAGCCGCATTTTGGGCTGCCTTTGCTTTTTCAATGGATTTTTCCGATTCCCGGATGAATTTCCGTGCGTCCCTGTAAATGACCTTTCCGGCGGCCGTTATGGTCAGACCCTGACGGCTGCGGGAAAACAGCTGCAGACCGAGATGGTTTTCCAGGGTATTGAGCTGGTTCATGACGGAGGCAGGCGTGATGAACAAGGCTTCGGCAGCCTTGTGAAAACTGCCGCAGTCGGCAATCGTCAGAAAAGTAAGGAGCAAAGGATTGTACATGGGAATCTCCGTTCCGGAGCGGCCGCCCGGGCGCAGGGGCTATCCGGGTGATGTGCGCGATCTGCCTTCTGGCTCGCGGGCAATCTCCGATGTTTGTCGTGTTTACTTTCTCTAAACACAGTATATGGATTCCGGTCATTCCGTGTCAAGGTATTTTCCGGTATGATAACAGCAGGAAGTAACAGTCCAGCCCACGCCATTCGCAAAGTCGCGCTGCCGCGCTTTCCGCCGCTTCGCGGCTGCCTTTGCTCATGATCGGGCGCTCCCTCAG
>JAUNGV010000033.1 GCA_030524225.1 Eubacteriales bacterium | reverse complement strand
AGATAACTTTGAACGCTGTTCCTATATATGGTTGCCAGTTGAGTTTCATGAGAATCATACGATAAGTTTATCGTATCGCAAAGAATGGAGACTGTCTGATAACATCTAAATGGAGAATACTATTCTATCAATAAAATGAGTAGTAAATGAGAGGAAACATCCGACAGGGAGAAAATAAAACACCGCTTCTGCCGTATCCTGCTATAATAAATGGGCTATAATAAATGCAAAGAAATTTCAGAATCAGGATGATCGCACAGATGAAATCAGAATGGAGCAAGCAGGAGTTCTTCCTGCAGAAAGTATATCTTGGCTGGGATATTCCGGCTTTTCTTCTGGATCAGGAAGGACGGATTCTCTGCAGCGCCTGTCCGCCACAGGAACGTGGTGCGGATGCGGGCGTGGTACACGGCATTGATCGGGAAACGATCCTTGCAGTGCGCTCTGCGTGGCGCGGCAGAGGGACTCCGGTTCTGTGGTTTGCCACGTCGCGTATTGTTTATATGGGATTTGAGGACGAGGGAGAGCGTCTTTATCTGCTGGGTCCTGCCGCGCTGGGCTATCTGTCCGCGGAGCAACAGCACCGCTACTGGCGGCAGCAGCGCCGCAGGCCGCAGGCTGAAATTCCTGTTTTGACGCTCCAGCAGGCCGCCTGCGCTCTGTCCATGCTGTACGCAGCGATGAGCGGGACGATGATCAGCGAGGAGTGGATTCTGAAACAGAGTGTGGGGCTGGAACAAAATATGAGAGGTGCCGGAGGAGATTCATCGTCAAGGGCTTTTTTTGACGGAACCGATCCGGAGCAGGAACCGGAAAGCGATTTTGCCGGCGGCAGGACATCTTCGCAGTCCGGAGCGTCAGAAGAGACCACCTCGCTGATGGACACCGCGCTCTTTTATTCCCATGAGGAAGAAAATCACTTTCTGGAGGAATTCAAACAGGGAACGATGCGGATTCCGGAGGAGGTAATCCTGCGGGATATGTGGCAGATGGAATGTGTCAGCCCGCTGGCACAGAAGGACTTTCTGAAGCAGTGCGAGTACAGTGTGATCTCAGCGATTGTGATCACGAGGCGGGCGGCAATCGAGGTCGGCGTACCGGAGGAAGTTTGTTACCGCAGGAGTTTTGTTTATATGAAACGATTGTCGGAATGCCGGACGCCGGTTCAGATGATGTATGTTTATGCGGATGTCATCAACGAGTGGGGAGAGCGGATTCAGAAGAGGCGTTCCAGGCAGAATGCGGGAGAGCCGCAGGAGCAGTGCAAGGATTATATCGCACGGCACATACGCAGGAAGTTTACCGTGGAGGAAATGGCGGGCGAACTGGGCTATCACCCCGGGTATCTCTCCCGTCTCTTCTCGCGGAAGGAAGGGATGACGATCCAGCAGTATATCCTGCGGGAACGGCTGCAGCTGGCAGCGAATCTGCTGGTCAATTCCAATGTCAGAATCCGGGAGATCTCCGATTATCTGGCGTTTCACTCGCAGAGCTATCTGACGGAACAGTTCGTCAAACAGTACCGGATGACGCCGTCGGAATACCGCAGGAGAAACAAGATGAGATGAAAATAATGATAAAATAAAATCCTGAATTATAATTCGGGATTCCATACCTGCGATTCTGAATTGTAATCCGAGATTCCATACTCTCGATCCCGGATAGATGAAATCAAATAAGATCAAACAAGAGACAATAAAGTAAAATAAACGATAACAAAGTAAAGAGATATTTCCTATGCTTGTCACAGGGTACGGGAAATATCTTTTTATTTGTTTTTGAGGATTGCGGGAGCACTTTGCGCGGAGCAATCCGGGATCAGAGAGGGTAAAGGAGCTTTTCCCCAACATCCTGATTTATCACAGGGAAATTATTTGTACCGATTTATGTTTGCAGCAGCGAAGGCAACCTTTGAAGAAATGGAGATCAGATGAGCGAAATCAATGCACAGCAGCAAAAAAAGCAGCAGTCACTGTACGACGGCGCCGGCGATGAGCAGTTCGCCAGACCATATGTGGACGAGGACGAGATGCGCGACAAACCGGCGCGTCACCGCTACATTCATGGTGGTTTCGAGGGGACGCAGACAAGGTTCTGCTTCTATTTCCCGGAGAAGGAGGCGTATGCCGACCGCTTTTTCCAGCCTCTTTCCCCCGTTGTCGGGGACGAGCGGGAGGCGCAGTTTCAGGAGGATGGAGAAGGGAAGCTCCTCTTTGCCCTGACGCACGGCGCATATCTGGTGGAATCAAATCTGGGAGGCATTGTCAACGGCGGGGATGATCCGACGCTGCTGTACCGGGCGTGTACGGCCTGCGCGCAGTTTTCCCGGAAGCTGGCTGCGGAATACTACGGGGAGCACCGGCCCTTCGGCTATGTGTTCGGCGGAAGCGGCGGCGGATTCAAGACGATCAGCTGCGCGGAGAGCACGGAAGGAATCTGGGACGGAGCGGTTCCCTTCGTCATCGGTTCCCCGGTGGCGATGCCGAATGTGTTTACCGTGCGGGCACACGCGATGCGGATTCTGCGTTATAAAATGGAAGAGATCAAAGACGCGCTGGAGCCGGGCGGAAGCGGTGATCCTTATGCCTGCCTGAACGAAGAGGAGGCCGCGGCGCTGCGGGAGGCGGAACTGATGGGGTTCCCAATGGAGACGTGGTGCGTCTATGACACGATCGGGGAAGGCGCATTGCCAGTGCTGACGCCGGGGGTGATGGCGATTGATCCGACGTACTGCAGAGATTTCTGGGAGCAGCCCGGGTATCTGGGAACAGATCCGCAGGGAAGCGCAGTGCGCGACCGCATTGTGATAGAGAGCGAGATTGTCAGGGTACTTCATCCGGAGCGGGGACTGATGGGAATTGCAGACAGCATCGATGAGAAAAACGCCTACGGTGTGGACGAGGCGTGGAAGCACATCATGGGACACGGGAAAAAGCTGCCGGTTTTTGCGCTGGATCGCTATCCGCAGGGGGATTTTTACCGCACTGGAATGAAGGTTCGTTTTGTAAGCGGCGCACTGGAGAGGGAGCAGTTCGGCGCGATCTGTCTGACAGATAACTGTATTACGATCGATGTCGGCATGGATCCGAGAGATCTGGAGATGCTGCTGCAGAAGGCGCAGCCCGGCGACAGAGTGGTGCTTGATAACTCGGATTATATTGCACTGCAGACGTATCATCGTCATCAGGTTCCGGGTACGGAGTTCCACGCATGGGATCAGTTCCGGGGAGCAGACGGCGCGCCGCTCTATCCGCAGCGTCCGGTGCAGGCAGGACCGGTTCTCGCGCAGCTGGGAGCGGGATCGGTGCAGAGCGGAACGCCGCACTGCAAAATGATCATACTGGAAAGTCTGATGGATGAGAGTGCCTTTCCGTGGCAGGCGGATTGGTACCGCGGACTGATCCGGGAGAAAGCGGGCGGAGCAGAAATTGAGGACAGAACGAGGCTCTGGTACATGGAGCACTGTATGCATACCGACTGTGAGGAGGGAAACGGCGGCGATCATCAGCACATCGTGAGCTATTCCGGCGCGCTCTATCAGGCGCTTCTGGATCTCTCCGACTGGGTGGAGCGCGGCGTACAGCCGGCGGCCAGCAGCGGCTATACCATGGAAGGCGGCAAGGTGCACATTCCGGAGAGCGCCGCAGAGAGAAAGGGCGTACAGCCGGTGGTCTCTCTGACGGCGGACGGCGCGCAGAAACGGGAAATCCGCATAGGGGAAACCGTGGAATTTACCGCCTGCGTGCAGCTGCCAGAGGGTGGCGGCGAGGTGGAGCTCATGCTCTGGGATTTTGAGGGAAGCGGAGAGTTTCTGCCGGGCGGCGAGATTACGGCGCGGGACGGCAGCAGTGTGACGATTGTGAACCGCCACACATTCCATCGCAGTGGAACTCATTTCCCTGTCGTCAAAATCGCGTCCAACAGAAATGCGGGGGATGTCTTTACGAGAATTTACAATCAGGTGCGCGTTCGCGTGATTGTCACGGAATCAGAATCGTGAAAAAAGGGTAACGGAAGGTTTTTCGCGATGTCATGATGGCAATTGGATGAGCACCAACCGCACAAAGCAATTCGGAATGGAGATTAGTGTCGGAGCGTCACAAATCTCATTGGTGGCAGACGCAAATTTGCATTTGCGCCGCCCGTCGTGTAAAGCGCTCCGGAACAGGGGGGATACCATGGAACAACAAGAAAAAAAGAACAAGATTTCCAAAAAGCTGCTTCTGGCGTGGCCGACAAGGACAATTTCCACGTCTGTTGCGGCGGCGCTGGCGGGATATATCACTTTCTTTGCCACGGATTATATGGGGATTTCGGCGCTCACAGCCGGGATGATTTTCATGATTTCCAAGATTTTTGACGGATTTACTGATGTGGTGGCCGGTTTTCTGATCGATAAGACGAGAACGAAGCTGGGCAAGGGACGTCCCTATGAGCTGGCGCTGGTCGGTTACTGGGTTTGTCTGGTGCTGCTGTTCGCTGCGCCGGAGATGGGACTGAGTCATTCCTGCATTTACCTGTTTGTGATGTATTCTCTGATCAATTCGGTCTTTATGACGTTTCTGGGCTGCAACGAAGCGGTGTATCTCTCCAATGTGCTGGAGGATCCGGATCAGAGCGTAACGATCGGCGCGGTGTCCGGCTTTATCTCGCTGATCTTCACGATGATCGCCTCCATGGCGCTTCCGGTAGCCGTGGCGACGGTGGGTGTGACGAGAGAGGGGTGGCTCCTGATTTCCGTGGTGATGGCGGTGCCCTTTACCCTGTTCGGGCTGATTCGCTTTGCACTGATCAAGGAGAAGCGGCAGAGTGCGGCCTCGGCGGCGGAGGCGGAGAAATTCACGCTCCGGGATATGTTTTCCTGCCTGATTCAGAACAAATATATTCTGTTCTTCGCACTGATTATTCTGCTCAGCAATCTCGGCAGTAATCTGGTGAACAGTGCGCAGACGTATTACTTCCAGTACGTCATGGGCGATCTGGGGCTGGCTTCCGTGATGTCCCTGTCCATGCTGGCGATTATTATCGTGATGATTCTCACGCCGTTTCTCTCGAATAAATTCGGGTTCGTCAATGTCATGCGGGCGACGACACTGCTCGGGATGGCGGGATATCTGGTCCGTCTGATCGCGCCGACCAATCTGGTTCTGCTGTTCGTTTCGAATATTTTTGCCATGATGGGATTCTATACGATGTTCGGCTTCGCGGGTACGTTTGTGATCGACTGCATCGATTACGGAGAGTGGAAGACGGGACGGCGCAGCGAGGGGACGATCGCCTGTGCGCAGAGCGTGACAGCGAAGATCGGAACGGCGGTCGGTGCGGGTGCGATCGGCGTCCTGATGGGAATGAGCGGTTACGACGGGGCGCTGGACGTGCAGCCCGCATCCGCGAATACAATGATCATTCTGCTGTATTCCGTGATCCCCGCCGCATTCTGCCTGATTCAGTTCATTCTGCTGAAGATTTATGATCTGGACAAATACCTGCCGCAGATCCGCAGGGAGCTGAAAGAAAGAGCGAAGTAGAGCGCGTTTATTCCGACTTCACCTGCTTCCACAGCTCGTAATACAGCCGGTCCATCTCGTCGCCGAGGAACTGGAAGGTTTCCAGATTGCTGTAGTCGTTCAGATCCGGGAAGGCGATCGGGGAATTGCGGATACTCTCGTCCTCGATCAGGGCGCGGGCCGCGTCGTTCGGGGTGGAGTAGGTGATGTACTCAAAATTCTTGAGCGCAATATCGGCGCGGCACATATAGTCGATAAATTTGTGGGCATTCTCTGCGTCCGGCGCGTTCTTCGGGATGACCCAGCCGTCGATCCAGACGTTCGTCCCCTCCTTCGGGACGACGTATTCGAGATCGGGATTCTCCTGCTGCGTGTAAATCGCTTCTCCGGAATAGATCACGCCGAGCGCCGCCTCACCGCCGATCATCTTGTCCCGTACCTGATCGACGACATAGGCCTGCACGAGAGGTTTCTGTTCGATCAGGAGCTGTTTGGCTGCCTCCAGCTCGCCGGGATCGGTGGTGTTCATGGAATTCCCGTTTAATTTAAGGGCGACCATGAAGGCGTCGCGCACGGAGTCCTGCATCAGAATGTTGTCCCGGTACTTCTCGTTCCAGAGAATTGACCAGCTGTCTACCGGATCGGAGACCATCGTCCTGTTGTAGAGGATGCCGACTGTTCCCCAGCAGTAGGGAACCGAGTAGAGATTGCCGGGATCATAGCCTTCCGCCTGCTCGTAATACTGCGCGCCGATGTTGGCGACGGCGTTCGGCAGCAGGTCATAGTCAAGAGGCTGCAGCAGATCGTTCTCGATCATCTTCTGAATCATATAGTCGGAGGGACAGATCACGTCATACTGTGTCGCTCCGGAGGCTACCTTCGGATACATCGTCTCGTTTGTCTCGTATTCGTCGTACACGACACGGATACCGGTCTCCTCCTCGAAGGAGGCGAGGGTATCGGGATCGATGTATTCTCCCCAGTTATAGACGTAGACGACACCATTCTCTCCGGAGGCGGCGGAGCCTTGTGCGTCCGCAGCAGAATCAGAGGAAGCCCCGGAAGAGCCGCAGGCGTTCAGCAGGGGAAGCAGAAGCGCGGCGGACAGAAAAATGGCGGCAAACTTATTATTATGATACGAAGCAAAATATTTCATGTTTCATCTCCATTCCGGAACATTTTTCGCAATGTAGTGACGCAAATGTCCGATTGCGTCTGCCATCTATAGCAAAATCTTTGATTTTGATTTGTGATTTGCGACACTGCAAGCAGAAATCCGCGCAGGCGGTTTGTTACCGGGACGGCGCTTTCTCCTTTTTGCCCGGCCGGTTCACCAGCATGAGCAGGAGCAGAACAGCCCCGAAAATCAATGTCGAGAGGGCGTACATCTCCGGCTTGATCCCCTTTTTGACCTCGGTGTAAATCTTCGTGGAGAGGGTATCGATTCCCGCCCCCTTCGTAAAGTGCGTGATGATAAAGTCGTCGATCGACATCGTAAAGGCCATCAGCAGTCCCGAGACGATGCCGGGCATCAGATCCGGCAGGACAACCTTGAAAAAGGCGTAGGGCGGTGACGCGCCCAGATCAAGGGCGGCTTCATAGTTGCTCGCATTGAGCTGCTGGAAGCGCGGCATAATGCTCAGGATCACATAGGGAATGCAGAACGTAATATGTGAGAGCAGGATTGTGCCGTATCCCATCCGGATGCCGAGGGTCAGAAAGAGAAGCATCAGCGAAATTCCGGTGACGATCTCAGCGTTGAGCATCGGAATATTGGCGATGCCGAGCAGGACGGTGCGGGCTCTTTTCGTCATATGGACGATTGCAAGGCAGGCAATCAGACCGATCAGGGTGGAAAAGAGGGCAGAGAGCGCGGCGATCGAGAGCGTGTTGCCGAGGGCGCGCAGGATCTCCTCATTTTCCAGAAGGGACTGGTACCACTCGAGGGTAAATCCGCCCCAGCGGGCGCGGGAGCGACTCTGATTGAAGGACTGCACGATCATCACGGCGATGGGCGCGTAGAGAAAGACGATGATCAGCGCCAGATAGAGTTTTTTGACGCCGCGGACGGCGGGATGTTGTCTTTGTGTCATAGCGCGGAAGCCTCCCCGTTTTGATCCGCAAGGGCGGACAGAACCATGTTGACGATGATAAAGAGCATCAGGATGATCGAGAGCCCGCTCCCCAGGTGCCAGTCGTAGGCGAGTGTGAATTCCTGTTCGACGATATTGCCGATCAGCAGGATCTTGCTGCCGCCGAGGAGGGTGCTGATGACGAAAGTCGTGAGCGCCGGGATAAAGACCATGGTGACGCCGCTGACGATGCCGGGCAGCGAGAGCGGGAGTGTGACGCGCAGGAAGGTCTGCCATTCGTTCGCCCCCAGATCGCGGGCCGCGTTTAAGACGCTGGGATCGATTTTGGCGAGGGCGTTGTAGAGGGGCAGTACCATAAACGGCAGGAAGTTGTAAACCATACCGAAGAGAATCGCGTACTGCGTGTTGATGATGTTGAGGGCGGGAAGTCCCAGCGCGGAGAGCACTGTGTTGAGAATTCCCGTTTTTTCCAGAATCGTCTGCCACGCCAGTGTGCGCAGCAGGAAGTTCATCCACATGGGGAGGACGAACAGCAGCACGATCATTCCCTGTCTGCCGGTGCGCCGCTCCGTCAGGATCAGGCAGAGCGGATACGCCAGAAGCAGACAGATGAGGGTGCTGATGACGGAGAGATACAGGGCGCGCCAGAGCGCTTTGGCGTGCTCGGGGCGGGCCATGGCGGCGATATTTTCCACGGTAAAAGCGCCGCTTTCATTCGTGAAGCCGTACCAGAAGATCATGGCCAGCGGCACGAGAATAAAGACGGCGATCCACGCCAGATACGGCGCGGCAAAGAGATTTCTGACTCTGTGCGTTTTAATCATTGATTCCTGCGGCCTCCTCGTCCTCGGATGCGGGCTTGTTCATGATCTGGATGTTAAAGGGATCGACGGCGACGCCGACCTTGGTTCCGACCGGGAACATTTTCGTGGAGTGGACGAGCCACTCGAAGCCGCCAGCCATGACCTCCATCTCATAATGGACACCCTTGAAGATCACATGCGTCACCTCGCCGGAAAGAGAGGAGGCGGAAGGATCCGTCAGCTCCACATCCTCCGGGCGGATCACGGCGTCCACGGGTTTGTTCTCTCCGAAGCCCCTGTCCACGCAGGCGAATTTCGCGCCGAGAATCTGCACCAGCTCGTCGCGCACCATCACGGCGTCGATGATATTGCTCTCTCCGATAAAGTCGGCCACGAAAGCGTTTTCCGGCTCGTTGTAGATCTTCTCCGGGGAGCCGGTCTGCTGGATATACCCCTGATTCATGACGACGATCGTATCGGACATGGTCAGCGCCTCCTCCTGATCGTGGGTGACGTAGAGGAAGGTGATGCCGAGCTCGTTTTTGAGACGGATCAGCTCATACTGCATATCCTGACGCAGTTTTAAATCGAGAGCGCCGAGGGGCTCGTCGAGCAGGAGCACCTTGGGCTCGTTGACGATGGCCCGGGCGATGGCGATCCGCTGCTGCTGGCCGCCGCTTAAGGAATCCGGCATGCGGTGCTCGTAGCCCTCGAGGTTGACGAGCTTTAAGGCATAGCGGATTTTATCCTGGATATAGTTCTTTGATTTACCGCTGATTTTCAGGCCGAAGGCGATATTCTCCGCAATATCCATATGGGTAAAAAGAGCGTACTTCTGGAATACGGTGTTGAGCTGCCGCTTATTCGGAGAGAGCGCGGTGATGTCCTGTCCGTCGAAGATCACGCGGCCCTCGTCCGGGCTCTCGAAGCCGCCGATGATGCGCAGCGTCGTCGTCTTGCCGCAGCCTGACGGCCCCAGCAGCGTGACGAATTCATTTTCGTGGATCGTCAGATTCAGATCGTCCAGCACCATCTGACCGTCGAAATATTTGCTGATGTGCTCCAGAGAAATCAGTTCTTTGTTCATACGTTACTCCCTCAGTTCGTTTATATATATGGCTTTCCTCTGATAATGAGAAGACGGGAATCGAACCCGTCATTTCTCTGGTCCTTGATATATGTATAGGGCTTTCCCGCAGCCATGTGCCATTTCCCCGGTCAGAAGCTGGGCGGCGTGCTGACCCAGAGGAGCTGCGCTCCCTTTTTGCCGGACGCTTCGATATAGTGGCTGCAGGACGGCGTGAAGTAGAAGGATTCGCCCTTTCTGGCCCGCACCTGCCGTTTGCCGAGATGGATCGTGACGGCGCCGGAGAGGACATATCCGAATTCCTCACCCTCATGCGGATTGTCGGGGTAGGTGGAGCCGCCCGGCTCCAGTGTCAGGAGGATCGGCTCCATCATGTTTTTCTGCGCGTTGGGGATGATCCACTCAATTTTGTTGTGCAGCTCCGCATCCACCTTTTCGAAGTAGTCGGAGACCGGGAAGACGATCTGTTCCTCGACGGCCGGTTCGGTGAAAAAACTCTGCAGATCCGTGCCAAGGCACTGCAGAAGATCCGTCAGCGTGCTGATCGAGGGGGAGGTGTGGTTGCGTTCCACCTGTGAAATAAATCCTTTGGTGAGTTCCGCCCGGTCGGCGAGCTCCTCCTGGGTCAGGTTCTTCTGGATGCGCAGTTCGCGCAGCCTCTGTCCGATATCCATGCATATATCCTTTCTGTGATCGGTTTCTGATTCTGTTTTATCCCGGCTGTTTCGGAGCATAGTCCCATGCAGACAGCCCTGACATTCCGTTTCACGCAGCGCCGCCGGTTCTGGAACCAGTTCAGCCCGCGCCATTCGAGAAGCCGCGCGCATTCAGCCCGTGCTATTCGCAAAGCCGCGCTGTCGCGCTTTCCGCCGCTTCGCGGCTTCCTTTGCTCATGATCGGGCGCTCCCTCAGCCGGAAGCAAGAGGGGCAAATTCGTGCAAGCACGATTTGTCTCCCTTGCTTCCGGCTGGCTGAACTGTTGTGAAATTCATAATATTAAACACAGAGTTTATTGTTACTAAACAAATCAAATGTTATTATAGCGATGAAACAGGGAATGTCAATCTGTTTTTTTAAATATGAAACGGCTTGGACCGGCGGAATTTTCAGTTAACAAACAGAACTCTTTATGGTAAACTACAGTTATCTAATTTTATTGCACCTTTATTGCATCACAGGAAGCTGTCTGCACCGCCCATGGGCCGCCAGCGCCGCACAAGGGGCTGCGGCAGAGGGAACGTCCGGAGGCAATTCCCGGCAGAGGCAGCGCCGCAGACAGGCTGTGTCTCCGATTCGATGATTGCAGAACAGAAACCGCATGCGCGGAGTTCTGTCCGCAGTGCCGCAGATAAACTGCGGCGGGAAGGAAAAATTAAAGAAGATGGCAGAGCAGAAGAAAGAAGCAGCGAAACAAAAGACCGGCGCGACCGGAAAGTATGTCGCCTACGTCTCTTCCTATACCATGACGCAGAAGGAGAAGTACGGGATCCGCGTCTATGATGTCGATCTGGAGGCGGGCAGAATGTGTGAAAAGGATAAGGTGGAGATCACGAACTCCTCCTATATTTCTCTTTCCCACGACCAGCGCTTTTTGTACTCCATCACGGATTTCGGAGTGGAATCCTACCGCATTGAGGCGGACGGAACGCTTTCTTTTATCAATCACGCGTCGATTAACGGGATGCGCGGTTCGCACCTCTCCACGGATTACACGGATTCATGGCTCTTTGTCGGCGGCTATCACGACGGCAAGATCACGGTGCTGCAGCTGGGAGAGGACGGCAGTGTCGGCGAGATCACGGATGAGGTTTATCACAAGGGACTCGGCTCGATTGCGGAGCGTAATTTCCGCCCGCATGTCCAGTGCGTGAAGATGACGCGGGACAACCACTATCTTCTGGCGGCGGATCTTGGCATGGACCAGACGATCGTGTACCGCTTTGATGCGAAAAACGGCAAACTCAAACACGCCGATATTATTCACAGCGAACTGGAATCAGCGCCGCGTCATCTCGCTTTTTCCAAAGAGGGACGTCACCTGTATATCGTCCATGAGTTAAAGAACAGCATCGACGTCTATTCCTACCGGGAGAACGACGGCATGCCGGACTTTGAGAAGATTCAGAGCGTGCCGACCATGAACGAACAGCACTCGACGGGATCGGCTGCGAGCGCCCTCAACTTTTCGGCGGATTACAGCTATCTGATCACGAGCAACGCGGGCGACAATTCGGTAGCCGTCTTTGCCGTGGATAAGGAGAGCGGACTTCTGGAGAAAAAATTCTGTCTGCCGGTCAGCGGGGATTATCCCAAGGATGCGGATCTGTTCCCGGACAACCGCCATCTCGTCGCCCTGAATCAGGAGTCGAATTCCCTGACGTTCTTTACGATGGACGGGGAAAACGGGCTGCTCGTGATGAACGGCAAGGAACTGCCCGTAAAACAGCCGAACTGCATCGCATTCCGCAAGCTGGCCTAGGCGGGAATTGGCGCAGTACCGGCATAGATAAGGGGAGAGAACGGGGGAATCCGGCCGGTCGCAGAAACCGGTCGGATTCCTCTGTGTGAGTATAACTCTGTGTGAGTGAAACGAAGCAACTATATCAGTACAGTCCGGAGCACTTGCTGCCGGGGACGTAGGAACATACTGCAGGAGTACGAAAATATATGGCGGGATCATCGATAGGAAATATACTGAAACTGACGACGTGGGGGGAATCGCACGGGCCGGCGCTCGGCGCGGTGCTGGACGGCTTCCCGGCGGGAATCGAACTGGAAGAGAGCGACATTCAGGTCTATCTGGACCGGAGGAAGCCGGGACATACGAGTATTGCGACGCCGAGAAAAGAGGCGGATCAGGTGGAGATTCTTTCCGGCGTTTTTGAGGGAAGGACGACGGGAACGCCGATCTCCCTGATGATCCGCAACACATCGCAGCATTCTCAGGATTACGGGAATCTCGCGGACTGCTACAGGCCGGGACACGCCGATTACGGATTTGATGCCAAGTTCGGATTCCGCGATTACCGCGGGGGCGGACGGTCCTCCGGGCGGGAGACGGCGGGGCGCGTCGCGGGCGGAGCGATCGCGGCCAAGCTCCTGCGCCAGATGGGAATCGAGATCATGGCTTATACGAAATCCATCGGCCCGGTCGCCATCGATCCGGCGCGTTTTGACAAATCGCTGATTCTCACGACGCCGACGGCGATGCCGGACGCGCAGGCGGACGCGGAGGCGACGGAGTATTTGCACCGCTGCATGATGGAGAAGGATTCCAGCGGCGGCGTGATCGAGTGCCGCATCACGGGGGTTCCGGCGGGGATCGGGGATCCCGTGTTCCATAAGCTCGACGCGCGCTTTGGACAGGCGCTCCTTTCGATCGGAGCGGTGAAGGCGGTGGAGATCGGAGACGGAACAGCCGTCGGCGGGGCAAGAGGATCTCAGAACAACGATCCCTTTGCGCTGGACGGACAGGGCGGAATCGGGAAGAAGACGAATCACGCGGGCGGTATTCTCGGCGGAATCTCCGATGGGAGCGAGATCGTGCTGCGGGCTTATGTCAAGCCGACCGCATCCATCTTTCAGGAACAGGACACGGTAAACCGGCAGGGAGAGGCGGTGAAGCTGACGATCAAGGGCAGACATGATCCCGTGATTGTACCGAGAGCGGTCGTTGTTGTCGAGAGTATGTGCGCACTGACGCTTCTGGACGCTATGCTCCTGAATATGAGCGCACGGGCGGAGAATGTGATCGATTTCTACCGGTAAAAATCAATAGGACAAGGAGGGCGGAGATCGGTTCCGCCGGGTGAATGGGAATGTATGAATTGTTAAAACAGGAGGGCATGGCCAAACGGGCGCGCCTGACTACCGTGCACGGTGTTGTCGAGACACCGGTATTTATGAATGTGGCGACGGCGGCGGCGATCAAGGGCGGCGTCAGCGCGTCGGATCTGGAAGGGATCGGGACGCAGGTGGCGCTGTGCAACACCTACCATTTGCATGTGCGTCCGGGAGATGAAATCGTGAAAAAGCTCGGGGGACTCCACCGCTTTATGCGCTGGAACCGTCCGATTCTCACCGATTCGGGGGGATTTCAGGTCTTCTCACTGGCGGATCTGAGAAAGATCCGTGAGGAGGGGGTGACGTTCCGCTCTCATGTGGATGGCCGCAAGATTTTCATGGGGCCGGAGGAGAGCATGCGGATTCAGTCGAATCTGGGATCGACCATTGCGATGGCCTTTGACGAGTGCGCGCCGGCCAAGGCGGAGCGGCGATACGTCGAGGACTCGGTCGCCCGCACGACGCGCTGGCTCGAGCGATGCAAGAGGGAGATGGCGCGGCTGAATGCGGCGGAAGGGACGGTCAATCCGCAGCAGCTGCTCTTCGGTATCAATCAGGGAGCGGTCTATCAGGACATCCGGACCGATCACGCCAAACGGATCGCGGAGATGGAGCTCGACGGCTATGCGATCGGCGGACTGGCGGTGGGCGAAACCCACGAGGAGATGTACTCGGTGATCGAGAACACGACGCCTCATCTGCCCAAGGACAAGCCGACGTATCTGATGGGCGTCGGCACGCCGGAGAATATCATCGAAGGAGTGGCCCGGGGCATTGACTTTTTTGACTGCGTCTATCCGAGCAGGAATGGGCGGCACGGGAATCTTTATACGAATCGCGGGACGCTCCGGATCCGCAACGCGCAGTATGAGACGGACGAGAGGCCGATTGACGAGACCTGCAGCTGTCCGGTGTGCCGCGGCGGTTATTCGAGGGCCTACATCCGTCATCTGCTCAAGGCGGGAGAGGCGCTGGGGCTGCGGTTCTGCGTGATTCACAATCTCTGCTTCTACAACTCCCTGATGAAGGAGATCCGGGACGCGCTGGACGAGGGGCGCTTTGCGCAGTACCGGGCGCGCAAGCTGGACGAGCTGGCGCAGGGCGTGGAATAGGCGGTCCATAACAACCGGTCACGGCGAAAGTTTCAGGAAGTGCTTGTAAAAGGGTTTGCGTTTGTTGTATGATATAGGTTGATTTTCTACAAACTAAGGAGGAACAGGTATCATGAATTTTGAGGGATTAATGCTGACGTCTGCGAGCGCGACAGGCGGGATGGGAGTGGTTTCCATCGTCTACATTGTACTGATTGTCGCGTTCTTTTATTTCTTTTTGATTCGTCCGCAAAAGAAGGAAAAGAAGAATAAAGAGGCGATGCTCTCCTCTCTGGCGATCGGCGACAGCGTGCTGACGACCGCTGGCTTCTACGGCATCGTGATCGATATGACGGACGACACCGTCATCGTGGAGTTCGGCAACAACAAGAACTGCCGCATTCCGATGCAGAAGGAAGCGATCGTACAGATTGAGAAGCCTGAGGACGCCGTCGAGAGCGCGGAGGATAAGAGCGCCGAGAAGGACAAGAGCAAGAAGTAAAGCGGCATATTAATCAGGGAAGGCGGCTCGCCTTCCCTTTTTGCAAAGACAACAGGAGGGCATAATGGAGTTGCGGATTGCCTGCATCGCAGGGGACGGCATCGGGCCGGAAATTGTAGCGGAAGCCAAAAAGGTACTGGCGAAGGTGTGCGAGGTCTATGGACACACGATCGCCTATGACGATATTCTGATGGGCGGCGCGTCGATCGACGTCTACGGAGAGCCGCTGACAGATGAGACGATTGAAGTGGCAAAGAAGAGCGACGCGGTGCTGATGGGCAGCATCGGCGGTGACGCGGCGACCTCTCCCTGGTATCAGCTGCCGCCGCAGAAGCGCCCGGAGGCGGGGCTCCTGCGGATCCGCAAGGAACTGGGACTCTATGCCAATCTGCGTCCCGCCTATCTCTTCAAGGAGCTGGCGGATTCCTGTCCGCTGGCGGCAAAGGAGGGCGGCCGCAACTTCGATCTCGTGATCGTGCGCGAGCTGACCGGCGGTCTCTATTTCGGGGAGCGGCACACGGAGGAGAAGGACGGCGTGCTGACGGCTGTCGATACCATGTCCTATAACGAGAATGAGATCCGCCGGATCGCAAAGACCGCATTTGACATTGCCATGAAACGCGGCCGCCGCGTCACGAGCGTAGACAAGGCGAACGTACTCGATACCTCCAGACTGTGGCGCAAGGTTGTGACCGAGGTGGCGGCGGATTACCCGGAGGTACAGCTCTCCCATATGCTCGTGGACAACTGCGCGATGCAGCTCGTCAAGGATCCGGAGCAGTTCGATGTGATTGTGACCGAGAATATGTTCGGCGACATCCTCTCCGATGAGGCGAGCATGATCACAGGCTCGATCGGAATGCTCTCCTCCGCTTCCCTGAATGAGACAAACTTCGGTCTCTATGAGCCGAGCCACGGCTCCGCACCTGACATTGCAGGACAGAATATTGCGAATCCGATCGCAACGATTCTCTCCGCGGCGATGATGCTGCGCTATTCGTTCTCTCTGGAGAAGGAGGCGGCGGCCATCGAGGCGGCGGTGAAGAAGGCGCTGGCGGACGGATACCGCACCGTGGATCTGATGCCGAAGGAGCCGGATGCGGCGCTCGTCAAGGTCAGCTGCAGCGGAATGGGCGACCGGATCGCGGAGAATATCTAAATCGAAGTTAATGTAAGGAGATTAGTGTGAAAAATAAGTTTGGTAGCTTATTTTTCACACCGGGATTTGTGCCGGAGCGTCATAAATCCCAACGCAAAATCAAAGATTTTGCTATAGATGGCAGACGCTAATTTGAAATTTGCGTCGCCCCGTCGCGTAAAGCGCTCCGGAATGGAGATTATTATGAAAAGTGATTCTGTGAAAAAGGGAGTAGAACACGCTCCGCATCGGAGCCTGTTAAACGCGCTTGGCTATACGGAGGAGGAGCGGAACCGGCCGATGATCGGTATTGTCAGCTCCTTCAATGAGATTGTGCCGGGCCATATGAATCTGGATAAAATCACGGAGGCCGTCAAGATGGGAGTGGCCATGGCGGGCGGCACGCCTGTCGTGTTCCCGGCGATCGCGGTCTGCGACGGCATTGCCATGGGACATATCGGAATGAAGTACTCCCTCGTGACAAGGGATCTGATCGCCGATTCCACGGAGTGCATGGCGAGGGCGCACGGGTTTGACGGACTCGTCATGATCCCCAACTGTGACAAGAACGTGCCCGGTCTGCTGATGGCGGCGGCGCGTCTGAACATCCCCACGATTTTCGTCTCCGGCGGCCCGATGCTGGCGGGGCGCGTGGGCGGCAAGAAGAGAAGCCTCTCCTCCATGTTCGAGGCGGTCGGCAGCGTGGCGGCCGGTACCATGACGCTGGAGGAACTGGGAGAGTACGAGGAGAAGGTCTGCCCGACCTGCGGTTCCTGCTCCGGTATGTACACCGCCAATTCCATGAACTGTCTGACCGAGGCGATCGGCATGGGACTGCACGGAAACGGCACGATCCCGGCTGTTTACTCGGCACGAATCCGTCTGGCCAAGCATGCAGGCATGAAGATCATGGATCTGGTGCGCGACAACGTCTGCCCCCGGGATATCATGACGGAGGCGGCGTTCCGCAACGCGCTGGCTGTGGATATGGCGCTGGGCTGCTCGACGAACACGATGCTCCATCTGCCTGCGATTGCGCATGAGGCGGGCGTTGAGATCAATATGGAGATCGCAAACGAGATTTCCGACCGGACGCCGAACCTCTGCCATTTGGCACCGGCAGGCCCGACGTATATGGAGGATCTGAACGAGGCGGGCGGCGTCTACGCCGTGATGAACGAGCTGGCCAAGAGGGATCTGCTTGATCTGAGTCTTCCCACCGTGACGGGCAAGACTGTCGGAGAGAACATTCAGAACTGTGTCAACACGAATCCCGAGGTCATTCGTCCGATTGAACATCCTTACAGCGAGACGGGCGGCATCGCGGTGCTCAAGGGTAATCTCGCGCCGGATACGGGAGTTGTGAAGCGCTCTGCCGTCGTGCCGGAGATGATGGTGCACGAGGGACCGGCGAGAGTGTTCGACTGCGAGGAGGATGCGATCAAGGCTATCACCGGCGGACAGATCGTGGCGGGCGACGTGGTCGTCATCCGCTATGAAGGCCCCAAGGGAGGCCCGGGCATGAGAGAGATGCTCAGTCCGACATCCGCAATTGCGGGCATGGGACTGGGATCGAGCGTCGCTCTGATTACCGACGGCCGGTTCTCCGGCGCTTCCCGCGGCGCGTCGATCGGTCATGTCTCGCCGGAAGCGGCGGTCGGCGGCCCGATTGCACTCGTTGAGGAGGGGGATACGATCCTGATCGACATTCCGGCCAACAAGCTGGAAGTGAAGATCTCCGACGAGGAGATGGCAAAACGCCGCGCGGCGTGGAAACCGCGTCAGCCCAAGATCACGACCGGGTATCTGCAGAGATACTGCGCACTCGTCACGAGCGGCAACCGGGGCGCGGTTCTGGAACTCCCGCATCAGGAGTAAGCGCGGCGCAAATAATAGTAAAGCGAGGATGGAAACCATGCAGATGACAGGAGCAGAGATCGTCGTCGCCTGCCTGCAGGAGCAGGGAGTGGACACC
This sequence comes from Eubacteriales bacterium, assembly GCA_030524225.1. Classification (GTDB taxonomy): domain Bacteria; phylum Bacillota; class Clostridia; order Lachnospirales; family Lachnospiraceae; genus CAG-791. Next base: position 9,186 of record JAUNGV010000033.1, on the reverse strand, counting down.
GTGTTCGGATACCCGGGCGGCACGATCCTCAATGTATATGACGCGTTATATCAACAGGACAAAATCAAACACTATCTGACGGCGCACGAGCAGGGCGCGGCCCACGCGGCGGACGGATACGCCAGAGCAACCGGAAAGGTCGGCGTCTGTCTGGCGACCAGCGGCCCCGGCGCGACGAATCTCGTGACGGGAATCGCGACGGCGTACATGGACTCGATTCCGGTCGTGGCGATCACCTGCAACGTGAATCTTCCCCTGCTGGGCAAAGATACGTTTCAGGAGGTGGACATCGCCGGCATTACGATGCCGATTACGAAGCACGGTTATATCGTCAAGGATGTCAGAATTCTCGCGGACACGATCCGCAAGGCGTTCCGCATCGCGCGCTCCGGACGTCCCGGCCCGGTTCTGATCGACATCACCAAGGATGTCACGGCGGATACCTGCGAGTACGAACCGCAGGAACCGGAACGATACCTTCCGGCGGCAAAGCGCTACACCGAACAGGATCTGGAGAAGGCGGCGGAGATGATCCGCACCGCGAAGAAGCCCTTTATCTATGTCGGCGGCGGCGCGGTTCTCTCGGGCGCGAAGGAAGAGCTGCGCAGGTTCGCCTCCCTGCTGGACGCACCGGTCTGCGACACGCTGATGGGCAAGGGCGCGTTTGACGGACACGATCCGCACTACACGGGAATGATCGGAATGCACGGCACGAAGGCCAGCAATTTCGGCGTCTGCGAGTGCGATCTGCTCGTGGCGCTGGGAGCCCGTTTTGACGACCGCGTGACCGGCAATGCGAAGAAGTTCGCCTCCGGGGCGCGTATCCTCCACATCGATATCGATGCGGCGGAGATCAACAAGAACGTCAAGGTCGAACACTCTGTGGTCGGAGATCTGAAGGAAGTGCTGATGGATTTAAACGCCCGTCTGACGCAGGCGTCCCATCCGGAGTGGAACGATCATATCGCGCAGCTGAAAAAAGAGTATCCGCTGACCTACGACGCGTCGAAGCTGACCTGTCCCTATATCATCCGCAAGCTGGATGAGCTCACAAATGGTGCAGCGATCCTGACGACGGAGGTCGGCCAGCATCAGATGTGGGCGGCACAGTTCTACGCCTTCTCCGAACCCCGCACCCTTCTGACGTCGGGAGGACTCGGCACCATGGGGTACGGCCTCGGCGCCTGCATCGGCGCGAAGGTGGCGCGCCCTGACAAGGTGGTGGTCAATATTGCGGGGGACGGCTGCTTCCGCATGAATCTGACGGAGCTGGCGACGGCGAGCCGGTATAATATTCCTATTATTCAGATCGTAATTGACAACCACGTTTTGGGTATGGTAAGACAATGGCAGACACTGTATTACGGAAAGAGATATTCCCAGACGGTGCTGCGTGACAAAGTAGATTTCTGCAAAACGGCCGAGGGGCTGGGCTGTAAGGCGATCCGCGTCACGACGAAGGAGGAGCTGGAACCGGCTCTGAAAGAGGCGCTGGCGGCGGAGGGCCCCGTCGTTCTCGACTGCTGGATCGACGACGACGACAAAGTCTTCCCGATGGTCTCTCCGGGAGCCGCCCTCTCGGAAGCCTTCGACGCATCCGATTTAGGCGGGAAATAGACGGCGCTGTGCGCCGCGCATGCGCTCCGGGGCGTTCTGCAGCGGGGCGCGCCGGAGTGCCGGAGCCATCCGGTGCTGTGTGGGAGAAAGGCGCAGAGACAGCGGGAGCGGCGTCCCGGGAAACGAGGACAACATCATGGAGAACAGAGACTTGACAGATAGAAACAGACGGCGTCCGCACCGGCCGGGGAAGGGATTGCCCCGGCTGCTGCGAACGGGGGCTGTGCTGGCGGCGACAGTGTGCGCCGTACTGGCGGCGGTGCTTTTTCCGTCGCAGAGCGTGCGGGCGCAGGAGACGCCGCAGCCTGTGCAGTGCAATATTATCTATGATTTTGGAAACGGACAGTACTATGCGGTGACGAGTCTGATCGCGATGTCGATGATGATGACGAATCCGGACGGGAGCTACTATATTGATCCGTCGACGCAGTATTACGTGGTCGATGAGAACAAGACCCGGGCCTTCCTGACAGCGCTGCAGGACATGTATCCGCAGGAGAGCGATACGCTCTCGTTCCAGACGACTCTGGGCGACGTCGTACAGGTGCAGGGCGGCACGATGACGAAGCGATTTCTCGATGAGGACGCGGAGTACCTGTATCTGGCGCAGGCCATGATGGAGCAGCGGCAGGAGGTTCACGTTCCGCAGTACGGAATCGGAAAGACCTATATCGAGCTGGATATGACGAATCAGATGCTCTATTACTATCAGCACGGCGTCAGGAAGGTGGAGACGCCGATTGTGACGGGAAATCTCGCGAAGGGATATGACTCGCCGGCGGGCGTTTATTATCTGCGGGCGAAGATGAGGGATCAGGTTCTGCGGAGCGGCAAGCCCAAGGACGATCCGGAGTATTACGAGTCGCCCGTGTCTTACTGGATGCCCTACATTGCCAATTCCATCGGGATCCACGATGCGACATGGCGCTCCAGATTCGGCGGGGAGATTTACAAAACCAGCGGTTCGCACGGCTGTATCAACGTTCCCTACGCCAGCATGAACGAACTGTTCCCCATGGTGGAAGTGGGAACCCCGATCGTGGCATTTTACCGGTAATACAGTAATAGTTGTGCCGAAGCGTCACAAATCACAACGCAAATTTCGGATTTTTCTATAGACGGCAGGCGCAAATCGGGTGGTTGCGTCGTTCCGGAATCGATATTTTACAAAAAAGTATTACAGAGACAGGAGGAAAGAAAGTGGGACGCGTTTATAACTTTTCAGCGGGACCGGCGATGCTGCCGGTAGAGGTGCTGCAGGAAGCGGCAGATGAGATGCTCGATTATCAGGGCAGCGGAATGTCTGTGATGGAGATGAGCCATCGCGGCAAGACCTTTGACAAAATCATCAAAGAGGCGGAGCAGGATCTGCGCGATCTGATGAATATTCCGGACAATTACAAGGTGCTCTTTCTGCAGGGCGGCGCGAGCCAGCAGTTCGCGATGATTCCGATGAATCTGATGAAGAACCGGAAGGCGGCTTATATCGTCACCGGTCAGTGGGCGAAGAAGGCGTGGAAAGAGGCGCAGAAGTACGGAGAGGCCGTTGCAGTGGCTTCCTCGGAGGACAAGACGTTCTCCTATATTCCGGACTGCTCGGATCTCCCGATTCCGGAGGACGCCGACTACGTCTATATCTGTGAGAACAACACCATCTACGGCACGAAGTTCAAAACGCTCCCGGATACGAAGGGACACGATCTGGTGGCTGATGTCTCCTCCTGCTTCCTCTCGGAGCCGGTGGACGTCTCCAGATACGCTGTGATCTACGGCGGCGTGCAGAAGAATATCGGCCCGGCGGGCGTCGTGATCGTGATCATCCGTGAGGACCTGATCAGCGAGGACGTACTGCCCGGAACCCCCACCATGCTTCAGTACAAGACGCATGCAGATGCGGATTCCCTGTACAACACGCCGCCGGCTTACGGCATCTACATCTGCGGCAAGGTCTTCAAATGGCTGAAAAAGCAGGGCGGACTGGCGGCTATGAAGGAGCACAACGAGAAGAAGGCGAAGATCCTCTACGATTTCCTCGACCGCAGCAAGCTGTTTCACGGAACGGTCGAAGCGAAGGACCGCTCTCTGATGAACGTTCCCTTTGTCACAGGCGATAAGGAGCTGGATGCGAAATTCGTCCGGGAGGCGGAGGCGGCAGGTCTCGTCAGCCTCAAGGGACACCGGAGCGTCGGCGGTATGCGCGCGAGCATTTACAATGCGATGCCGGTGGAAGGCGTTGAGAAGCTCGTCGCATTCATGGAGGAGTTTGAAAAGAATAATCTTCAGTAAAAAGGATCGGAGCGCGGAGTGCTTCGTCATGGAGGTGTGAAATGTTTCAGTATGCTTGCTTAAACCCGATCGCACAGGTCGGTCTCGACCGGTTCAGCGATCAGTACCAGAAAACGGACAAAGTGGAAGAGGCACAGGGGATTCTCGTGCGTAGTGCCGCGATGCACGAGATGGAGTTCTCCGATAATCTGCTGGCGATTGCCAGAGCGGGGGCGGGCGTCAACAATATTCCGCTGGACCGCTGCGCACAGAAGGGAATCGTCGTCTTCAATACGCCGGGCGCCAACGCCAACGGCGTGAAAGAGCTGGTGATTGCCGGCATGATGCTGGCGTCCCGCGAGATCGTGGACGGCGTGGACTGGGTGCGCGCCAATGCGGGCAGCGATGACATTGCCAAGACCGCGGAGAAGGAGAAGAAGAAATTCGCGGGCACCGAGGTGGAGGGCAAGAAGCTCGGCATCATCGGTCTGGGCGCGATCGGCGTGCGCGTCGCGAACGCGGCGGTCAATCTGGGCATGGAGGTCTACGGCTACGACCCCTACGTCTCCGTCGATGCGGCGTGGAGTCTGAGCCGCAGCATCAAGCATGTGCTGGACGTCAACACGATCTACGAGACCTGCGATATCATCACGATTCATGTGCCGCTTCTGGAATCCACCCGGGGAATGATCGGGGAAGAGGCGATCGCGAAGATGAAGGACGGCGTCATTCTGATCAATATGGCGAGAGACGTCCTCGTCGATGAAGAGGCGGTGATCCGTGCGATCGACGCGGGCAAGGTGCGCCGCTACGTCTCTGATTTCCCGAATCCCACTGTGGCGGGACACGCGGGCTGCATCACGACACCTCATCTGGGCGCTTCCACCGAGGAGTCGGAGGACAACTGCGCGAAGATGGCGGTGTCCGAGCTGCGGGATTACCTGGAAAACGGAAACATCACCAACAGTGTCAACTATCCGAAGTGCGCTATGGGCGTCTGCGAGGCGCCGGGCCGGATCGGAATCTTCCACAGAAATGTGGCGAATATGATCACGGCGTTTACCGCGATTATCGGAGACTGCGGCGTGAATATTGCGGAGTTGACGAATAAATCCAAAGGCGACGTGGCGTACACCCTGATGGATCTCGACAGCGAGGCGACGCAGGCGATTGCCGATAAGCTGCGCGCAGTGGACGGTGTGTTCCGCGTGCGCATCGTAAAATAAGACAACAGATCACAGAAGAGAGCTGTTTTGCTTTGGTCAGGAAAGAAAAGGCAGAACGGCTCTTTTTTCAAAGACGGCAGGAGGGCGTATGGCAGACATCAGACCGTTTTGCGGATACAGGCCAAAGAGAGGCTGGGAGGCGCGGATCGCCGCGCTTCCCTATGATGTGTACAGCGGCGTGGAGGCGAGGGAGGAGGTGACGAGGCAACCGGATTCCTTCCTTGCCATCGACCGGGCGGAGACACAGTTTCCGGAGGGGACGAGTCCCTATGAGGACAGGGTCTATGAGAAGGCCGCCGCAATGCTGCGCGGGAAGATGGCGGACGGCACGTTTGTACAGGATTCTGCGCCCTGCTATTATCTGTACGCACAGACGATGAACGGGCGGACGCAGACGGGAATCGTCGCCTGCGCCTCCATTGACGACTATCTGGATCAGACGATCAAGAAACACGAGAACACCCGGGCGGACAAGGAGGCGGACCGGATCCGTCATATTGACGCCTGCGGCGCGCAGACCGGGCCGATCTTTCTGGCCTACCGCAGTCTGCCGCAGCTCGACGGTCTGATGCGGGAGGTCTCTGCGGCGGAGCCGGTCTGTGATTTTCTCTCGGAAGGAGAGATCCGGAACCGGGTCTGGGTCATTGATTCTCCGGAGAGAATCCGGATAATCCGCTCCGCTTTTGACGGAATGGACCGTCTCTATATCGCGGACGGCCATCACCGCTGCGCGTCTGCCGTCAAAGTCGGCCTGAAGCGCCGGGAGGCGGCGCAGGCAGCCGGAACGTATACCGGAGAGGAGGAATTTAATTTCTTTCTCGCCGTGCTCTTTCCGGAGAATCAGCTCGATATCCTCCCGTATAACCGTCTCGTCAGTATGCCGGAGGGGATGAGCTCTGCGGAGGTGCTGCGCCGGATCGAAGAATCATTCACCGCAGAGTCCTGCGGAAAAGAGGCGGTCAGTCCCGGAAGAAAGGGAACCTTCGGCCTGTATCTGGATCAGTGCTGGTACCGGCTGACGGCGAAGGAGGCAATTCTCAGCGCGGATCCTGTGGATGGGTTGGATGTCTCTCTGCTGCAGAATTACGTGCTGCGCCCGGTTTTCGGCATTGAGGATCCCCGCACTGATGAGAGGATCGCCTTTGTCGGCGGCATACGGGGACTGGAGGAACTGGAGCGGCGGGCGGACGCGGAGAACAGGGCGGCTTTTTCCCTGTATCCGACTTCGATCGGGGAGCTCTTCGCGGTGGCGGACGCGGGACGGCTGATGCCACCGAAGTCCACATGGTTTGAGCCCAAGCTGCTGAGCGGCCTTTTTATTCACGATATTGAGGAGAAGCAGCCCTGACATTTTTAACAGCCGGGATATTCGGGACAATGGATTCCAAAGAGGGGGAATGGCGATGGACAGAAAACTTTACAAAATGATGAACTGGGCGCAGATCGAGGCGGTGATCTATTCGGATACGGACCGGCCCGATCTGGTTCTGGGGGCGCAGCAGCGGGGGAGCGGCGTGCTCGTACAGGCGTTCTTCCCCTGGGCGGCAAAGGTGTGGATTGTGCCGGAGGAGAGTGGGCAGAAGCAGTCCTCTGCGCAGCCGCAGCAGCGGCGGATCGCCATGGAACTGGCGGATGAGGACGGTTTTTTTGCGGCTTTTCTTCCGAATACGAAGGCGTCGGCGCTTTCCTACCGCTATGAAATCGAGACGCCGGAGGGAGAGTTGGTGCGGCAGGAAGAGGTGTACCGGTTCCGGCCTTTTATCACACCGGAGGAGGAGGGAGCCTTTCACGCGGGCGTCGCTTATGAGATTTATGAAAAGCTGGGCGCGCATCCGATGACGGTGGGCGGTACGGAAGGCGTCGCTTTTGCGCTCTATGCGCCTCACGCGGCCAGAGTCAGCGTCGTCGGCGATTTCAACGGATGGGACGGACGGCTTCACCAGATGGTGCGGGAGGAGGAGAGCGACTTCTTCCAGCTGTTCGTGCCGGGCGTCAAAGCGGGAATGTTCTATAAATTCGAGATCAAGCTCAGATCCGGCGTGACCTTCTTAAAGAGCGATCCGTATGCCTTTGGCAGCGAGGAGGGGGCGGGCGGCGCCTCCATCGTCCGGGCTGTCGGGGACTACGCCTTCGGAGATCAGAATTTCGTGAAAAAGAGGGGGCAGGCCTGCGGCGGCAGCGCCCCGGTCTCTATCTGCGAGGTGCCGCTGGATCAGTTTGCAGGCAAATACCGCTACGGGGAACTGGCGATGCGGCTCTGCGCCTATGTCAAGAGCACGGGACATACGCATGTGCTGCTGAGCGGTCTGGCGGAGTCTCTCTGCTGCGGAGGACGGCGGGTGACGCGCAGCTTCTACGCGCCGAGAGAGGCGCTGGGGACGCCGGAGGAGCTGCAGGCTCTCGTCGGTCTCCTTCATCACCGGGGAATCGGCGTGCTCGCGGCGCTCTCGCCCGCTTCCTTCTATTCCGAAGATCCCTCTGCGATGGCGGGATTTGACGGGGAGCCGCTGTACGAGTCGGGCGATCCGCTGCGGGACGGAACGCCGGAAGGAGGCGCGCTCTATTTCGATTACGGAAAACCGGAGGTCTCCAATTTCCTGATCGCCAATGCCATGTACTGGGTTGAACAGTACCATTTTGACGGGCTCCTGCTGGGCGATATTGCGCGGATGCTCTATCTGGACTACGGCAAGGCCCAGGGGCAGTACCGTCCGAATCTCTACGGCGGCAAGGAAAATCCGGAGGCGGTGGAACTGCTGCGCCACTTAAACTCCATGATGGCCAGACGCAATCCCGGCGTGCTGATGATCGCGGAGGATTCCTCCGGCTGGCCGGGGGTGACGGCTCCGGTGGAAGAGGGCGGACTCGGCTTCCATCTGAAATCCCATCAGCAGTGGGAACTGGATATGGCGCGCTATTTCAGCACCGATCCGTATTTCCGCAGAGGGGCCCATGATCTGCTGCTGGATCACCTGCTCTATCAATATGCGGAGCATTTCCTGCTGCCGCTGCAGGGCGGCGGCTGGCTCGGCGCCATGCCGGGAGAGGAGAGCGCCCGCTATGCGAATCTGCGCCTTCTGATCGCGCTGCAGATGATGCATCCGGGCAAAAAACTGCTGTCCGCAGAACTCGGCGCAGGCGCAGAGGCACTGTGGCCTGAGGAGACGGAGGACACACAGCGCAGCCCGGAAGATGTTTCGGCCGGTACGGAGACGGCAGAGCATGCCGCGTGCGGTTCGGCGGCAGAGTCCTCAGACACGGAGACGGCGGAGGCATCAGCGCAGAATGTGTCCGCAGTCCCGTCGGACGACGCTGTAAGGAGAGCTGCATTAAAAGAGGGGCTTCTGCGCATGATCGCGGATCTCCATATTCTCTATAAAGAGCAGTCGGCGCTGACGGCCAAGGACGCCTCTCCGGACGGATTCCAGTGGGTGCGTCATATCGCCAACGATCACTGCGTGCTCTCCTTCGTGCGCAGAGGAAAGACCCCGGACGATTTCCTGCTCGTGGTCTGCAATCCCGCCAACGCGCCGTGGGAGGAGGAGATCGGCGTTCCCTATGCGGGCGGCTACAAGGAGATTTTCAACACGGACCGGGAGAGCTACGGCGGCGAAGGGGCGGGGAATGCCAGAATGCGTCAGAGCCGTCCCGGCGAGCGGGACGAGCGCTCGGACTATATCCGCGTGCAGTGTCCGCCGCTCTCCCTGCTGGTCTTCTCCTACCGCCGCAAATAAGGGCGCGGATCGTCTTGTGACGGGATTCTCTGCCGGTTCCGCAGGGACGCGACGGATTACGGATCGCTGACCTGCGGGACGGAAAGAGAAGCGCAGCTATCAAACGCGGCGGCAGAGACAGCAAAAAGCTCAGTAGTAAAGACAGCGGCAAACGCAATAATAAACTCGATAAAAACGGAATAACAAGTATAAAAAAATCAAAAAAAGTGCTTGCCAAACCGCCGCCCAGCGGATATAATACAAAAGGTGCTGACACAACAGCACAGAACCGGCGGGAAACCGGTGAGCGGGCTGGAATAGCGCAGTTGGTAGCGCAACTGATTCGTAATCAGTAGGTCGAGGGT
>JAUNGV010000119.1 GCA_030524225.1 Eubacteriales bacterium | reverse complement strand
AGGTGAAAACACGCAGGCAAGAAGCTGCAGTGCGCGCGTGAGAGGTGAAAACACGCAGATCAGTGACGGGAGCGCGCAGAGCGGGAAGCGTGGCAAAAAGTCCCGCTGTCCGGTTTCGGGCAAGTGCGGAGGCTGCCGTATGATCGATGTGCCCTATGCGGAGCAGATCGCCAGAAAACAGGCGGTGGTGGAGGAGTACGTTGCGTCCTTCGGGCCGGTGGAGCCGATGATCAGGATGAAGAATCCGGATCACTACCGCAATAAGGTGACGAGTGTCTTTTCCTATGACAGGAAGCGGAAACCGGTCTGCGGCGTGTACCGCGAGAATTCGCACGAGGTGGTGCCGGTCAGGGAATGTCTGCTGGAGGACAGGCGTGCGGATGCGATTGTGCAGAGCGTGTTCGGGCTGCTCCCCTCCTTCCGGATCCGGATTTACAACGAGGATACCGGGACGGGACTGCTGCGCTATGTGCAGGTGAGGACGGCGCATGCGACGAGGCAGGTGATGGTGACGCTCGTGACCGCGGACCCGGTGTTTCCCTCCAAGAACAACTTTGTGCGGGCGCTGCGGGCCCTTCATCCGGAGATCACGACGATTGTGCTCAATATCAACAACCGGCGCGACAGCATGATTCTGGGCGAGAGGGAGATTGTGCTCTGGGGACTGGGGTATATCGAGGATACGCTGTGCGGCAGGACCTTCCGTCTCTCCTCGAAGTCCTTTTATCAGATCAATTCGATTCAGACGGAGAAGCTCTATCATCTGGCCGTCGATGCGGCCGGGCTCTCCGGGAAGGAGAGAGTCCTCGACGCCTACTGCGGAATCGGGACGATCGGAATCATCGCGGCCGACAGATGCAGGGAGGTGATCTCGGTGGAACTGAATCCGGACGCCGTGCAGGACGCTGTGCGCAACGCGCGGGCGAACGGTCTGCAGAATATAAGAGTGGCCCGGGACGACGCTGGGGCGTTCATGGAGCGGCTGGCGGAGCGCGGGGAGAGCGTGGACGTACTGTTCCTCGATCCTCCGCGGGCGGGGGCGTCCGAATCATTTCTGCGGTCGGCCTGCCGGATGGCGCCCGGAAGGATTGTCTATATCTCCTGCAATCCGGAGACGCTGGGGCGGGATCTGGCTTATCTGAGCGCGAACGGATACCGCATGAAGAAGGCGACGCCGGTCGATATGTTCCCCTACGCGGCGGCCTCCCATGTGGAGACGGTCTGTCTGCTGAGCAGACGATAGGCGGACAGGCAGCAGGCCGGACAGGCGGCAGACGGAACTGCTGCCGTCTGCCTGCTATGATCGGGCATCGCGCAGCCTTCCCGCAGCCTCCCGTTTTCAGACTGGAAACGTAGATGATATTTCGATCAAAAAAAGTCAAATATTAGTTCTTGCATAAATGAGAAAGATACTCTATAATAACACATGCGTCAGGCAAGAGCACAAAACAAAAACGAAAGACGCAAGCATGGCTCGTTGGTCAAGAGGTTAAGACGCCGCCCTCTCACGGCGGAATCATGGGTTCGATTCCCGTACGAGCTGCTGTAAGGACACCGTATCTGCGGTGTCTTTTTTTGTATCATAGGAGGTACGTCCTGTGATACCCAAAATGCTCCGCGAGGATCGCGCTGCGACGGAATGGAAGAATGTTTCTGACGCGACCCGCCGCAGGCGGAGAATCCTGCTGCGCAGGATTCTTTTCTGGATTTTTTCTGGGTTTGTATTCAGCTTGCGCTGAGGGAGGAAATTGATTACAATAAAAAAGATTGCGGACCCTGCGGCAGAACGGACGCGGGAATTTGGAAACGCAGACATGAAATGTAAACATGAAACGCAGACATAGAACTGCCGCGGCGGTTTATCCCGGGCAGAAGGAGGATTGGTAGAATGGAACAGGTCACTCTGACAATTAAAAAGCAGAAGAGTATCGCGCTGATCGCGCACGACGGAAAGAAGAAGGAGCTGATCGACTGGTGCGGTGAGCACCGCGATATTCTGGCGCAGCACCGCCTCTGCGGGACGGGAACGACGGCCAGAATGATTACGGATCAGATCGGACTCTCGGTGCGGGGATATAACAGCGGCCCGCTGGGCGGAGACCAGCAGATCGGCGCGCGCGTCGTGGAGGGCAAGGTGGATATTATTATTTTCTTCTCCGATCCGCTGGAGGCGCAGCCCCATGATCCTGACGTGAAGGCGCTGCTGCGAATCGCACAGGTCTATGATATTCCGATGGCCAACAACAAATCCACAGCGGACTTCCTGATCTCCTCTCCTCTGATGAACGAGGAGTATAATCATGAAGTGCTTAATTTCAAGGCAAATATAGAAGAGAGAGCGAGAACGCTGAAGGAATAGGGAAGCAGACAGAGGGGAGCGGCATCGTGACGGAGCGGATGGGAGAAGCGGTTTATCGGATGGGAGAGCGGCTGACGGAGAGTACAAGGGAGGAGGCGCTGACGCAGGAAGGCTCTTTCCTCTTTCTGACGACCTCCCGGGGTGCCAGAGAGGTGCTGGAGGCGACCGGCATGAATTACGAGGGTGAGGTCAATCTCCAGGACATCGGCTTTTCCAAGGTGGAGACGCAGCAGGAATGTCTGTGGGGCTCCCTGTATATTCCGAAGCTCGTGGACGTCATGGGGCTGAAATACCGGATTCTCTTCTATATCAACAGCAAATATATTGTGATTGTGGACGACGACGAGTTCTCCAAGCGTCTGATCCTGCGCATACAGCAGAGACGCATCCATCAGGCCGATACGAAGGAGAAATTCATTTACAACTTCATCACGGCGTTTATGAGCCGCGATCTGATGGTGCTGGCCAATTACGAGCGCATCCTGATCGATATGGAGAAAAATATCGTGCAGAACCACATCACAGACGTGCAGGCCAAAATCGTCCCGATGAGGAACGAGCTGCTGACCCTGCAGGAGTATTACGACGAGATGAGCGACGTGGGGAAGGAGCTGGAGGAGAACGAGAACGGCTTTTTTGAGAAAAAGCAGCTCCGTTACTTCGGTATTATCAGCGACCGGGCGGACCGGCTCATGAACAAGACCGGGCAGCTGCTGGAGTACGCCAAGCAGGTCAAGGACGATTACCAGACGAATATCAACGCCAGACAGAACAGCAATATGCAGTTCCTGACGATCATCTCCACGATCTTCATGCCGCTGACTCTGATTACGAGCTGGTACGGCATGAATTTCCGGAATATGCCGGAGCTGCAGAGCGGCTATCCGTTTGTGATCGTTCTCAGTCTTCTCGTGATCGTGGTCTGTCTGATTATTTTCAAGAAAAAGAAGATTC
>JAUNGV010000118.1 GCA_030524225.1 Eubacteriales bacterium | reverse complement strand
TTCCCGCAAACCAGCATAAACACTAGGACGCCAAGAGAAAATGGCGGGGAATTTCCCCGCCGCTCGGTGGACCAGGGTCTTACGAGGCCCAATCAGTTCAAACTAATTCTATATAGTAGTATCTCAAATAAGCATAAGAAAGTCAATGCATTAAAGCGTAAATAAATAAGTAAAAAACAGTTTATAGAATGGGATTTCTGGGTGTTGTCAATGGAATGAATCACCCTGTCGTGAGGAATGCACCGCAGCGGAACGGAGATTGGAATGAGAGAGGAAGAATACAAGTTTTTACAGAAGGTACTCTACACCCAGGGAATCGCCCTGCATGTGTTCGAGCCGCCGTACCGGTATCTGGATTTGTTCGACAACGGGCTGCGGGCGAAGCTCTACAGTAATTTTGATTACGGGGAGGTCCTGCAGTGGATGCAGGAAAATCTGGAAGAAGGGATCATTTATCCGGTGCAGGATGCCTTTGAGGCGTGCTATGTGATGATCCGAGTGCCGTACGTCGCAAATTGGCAGGGACAGCAGGAGGGGGTGTCTGGAAAACAGGTGAACGAGCGGAAAAGGGCACGGCAGGGGGAGAACAAGGAGGCGGAAGAAGCCGCACCGGTGCGGGAAACTAGACAGGGCGCTGACAGCTGTTATATTATGGCGGGGCCGTATCTGGATACCGGGGAGCGGCCGGACGCGGCGCGGATTGTGGAGCAGAATGGACTGGATCTCTATCACCTGACGGCGCTGCGGGAATATTACAACAGTTTGGCAATTGCCAAGGACGTCTCCTCGATTCTCTATACCTTTTTCAAATACTATTCGCCGGACGTCACATTCCGGATCGAACCGCTCCAGGTGCGTCTCGGAGAGCGCAGCCAGAGACTGGAGACGAGAATCGAGGAGGAGAATGCGCTGGCGATGGAGATCATCGAGGAGAGATACCGCCACGAGGAAGCGATGCTGGCGGCGGTCGGGCGGGGTGATCAGACGCAGTCCCTCCTGCTGCTGGGCGAGGTGGGGCGGTATCGGGTTGAATCCCGCAACAGCAACACATTCCGCAACAATCAGAACATGACGCTGACGCTGAATGTGCTGTTCCGCAAGGCAGTGCAGGGCGCATCGGTACATCCGGCGCACATTGATGAGGTCAGCGCCTCGTTTGCGCGGAGGATCGAGGTGAGCCGATCAGAGTCAGATTTGAGCCAGATTACCGTGGACATGGTGAAAAGGTACTGCCATCTGGTGCGGAGCTATTCGCTCAGAGGTTACTCGGAACTGACCGCGAACGTAATCAATTATATCGAATTCCATCTGCGGGAGCCGCTGGGCCTCTCGGAGCTGGCGGAGAAGTTCTCGGTGAACGCGAGCTATCTCTCGGGACAGTTCCGGCGGGAGACCGGGGAGACGCTGACCGGTTACCTGAATGGAAAACGGATCCAGCGGTCGCTCCTGTATCTCTCCACAACGGGGCTTCCGGTGCAGGAGATCGCGGCGCGGGTGGGAATTTACGACGAGAGCTATTTCTCCCGGATTTTTAAGAAAAGGCAGGGAATGACTCCTAGAGAGTATCGGGACAGTGTAAAAAGGGACAGAGCGTCGGCGGAGAAATGATTGACTAAATTTTGCACCAATCATAATTTAAACAAAAATAATCCTACTTTTACAAAAGAATATTCTAAAAAAAACATAAACTCTCTCGTATAATGAGTACCATAAAAGCCTGCGGGAAGCAGGGAAAACGGGAGGGTTTCACAATGGCAAAAGAGAAAACAAAGAAAGCCGACAGGCTGGGGCTGGGAAGGCTGCTGGCTTTTAAGAGCTCAGACGTCGCGCAGGCGGGAGTACAGGCCATCGTTCTGGGGTATCTGACCCTGTACTGCACGGACACGCTGGGCATCAATCCGGCGCTGGTCGGGACGCTTTTGATGGTGAGCAAACTGATCGACGGCGTGACGGATCTGTTCGCGGGTTGGCTCGTGGACAATACGCGAACGAAGCTGGGAAAAGGCAGGCCGTATGAGCTGTGCATCATCGGTGTCATGATCTGCTCGATCGCCCTCTTTAGTGCAGACCCGGCATGGTCGCAGGCAGTCAAGTGCGCATGGATCTTCGTGATGTACACGCTGGTGTTCTCGATCTTCACGACATTCCGCGGGGCGGCCAATACGCCGTATACGATCCGTGCGTTCAGCAACAATCAGGTGCTGATCACAAAGGTGGCTTCCTATGGCGGTATCGTTACGATGGCGGGCGCGATTGTGATCAATACGGCTTTCCCGATCGTGATGGGACAGTTGGCGACGAGTGCGGCGGGCTGGACGAAGACGGTGGCGATTTTCGCGATTCCTCTGCTGCTGATCGGACTGCTGCGGTTCTTCCTGATCAAAGAGGATCCGACGGTGGATGCAGGGAACCAGCACCAGAAGGTGTCGCTCAAAGAGATCTTCACGATGTTCCGCACGAACAAGTATGTGTGGCTCTATGCGGGCATTATGCTCTGCTATAACGTAATCACGGCACTCGGTGTAGGTACCTATTATTTCAAATGGATTATCGGCAATGTTTCCCTGATGGCGGTGACTTCGATGTTCTCGATCGTCACGCTGCCGCTGATGCTGGTGTTCCCGGTCATTATGCGCAAGATCGGAACTCTTGGCAACATGATTACTTCGTTCTGTGTGATCGGTATCGCGGGATATGCGGTCGTCTTCTTCTCCGGCACATGGCTGCCCGGCGTCTTCTTCGGCGGTATTCTGGGCGCGTTCGCGACGCTGCCGCTGGCGTATTACGGCGTACTTTTTATTATGAAGTGCTGCACTTACAATGAGATGAATAATCTGCCGCGAATGGACGGATCTTCGAATATTCTCTCCGGCTTTATGAGTAAGGTCGGCGCGGCGGCAGGCTCCGCGATCACCGGTGTGCTGCTGAGCGTGGCGGGTTATGTATCGGGCGATAACGTAGCGGCGCAGCCGGGCAGCGCGCTCATCATGATCCGGATCCTGTATTCGGTCGTTCCGGCGCTGCTGCTGGTCATCATCGCTCTGTGCGCGAAGAAATTCGTGAAGCTGGAGAAGCTGATTCCGGCGTGGGAGGCGGAGCGCGACGAGAAGAGAGCGGAGCTGCAGAAGGCGGAGACGGGAGCGGATCTCGAGGAAGCAAGAGCGGTGACGGAGTAAAAAGTGACAAGAGAGTGTTGATTCAAGGCGGAACCGTTCTGCGGTTCCGCCTTGTGGGATAGAGACAAACCGGCGGCTGAGAAGACTTGTTAATAGAAGAATTGTGATAGAAGAGTGGCATGGAAGCATAGGTATAGAATAACGCGGTGATGGTAAGAGGAACCGCCTATCATCAGGACAAAAT
>JAUNGV010000117.1:3151-3371 GCA_030524225.1 Eubacteriales bacterium | reverse complement strand
ATGCGCGCCGCCCAGCGTCACACCGTCGGATTCGATCGCCCTTTTCAGACCGGTAATATCCGTGTTATAGCCATAGTAACCACCCAGATCCTCCCGGCGCACGAGCGTGTTGACCGCTCCGATCCGCTCCGCCGTCCGGTCAATTCCTTTCAGACAGGGAATCACGGCGCTCTTGTGCGGCACCGTCACATTGAGTCCGAGCACATCGAGGGCATAGGCC
>JAUNGV010000117.1:0-3141 GCA_030524225.1 Eubacteriales bacterium | reverse complement strand
ACCGCCTCCCGCACCCGCTCGCCCTCTACGCGCAGCGGGAGATAGGCCAGATTATGGCCGAGGTCCGATGCCAGCGTATTATGAATCAGCGGCGAAAGCGTGTGTTCGACCGGATTCCCGATCAGCGCGCACAGCCGCGTATGTCCGTCTATTTCTATCATGTCTTCCTCCCTGTCGGAACATTCTTTGCCGGAGCGTTCCCCGATCAGCATCCTGCCGTTCAGCGCACGCCTGAACAGATGTGCAGGCAGCATCTGCCGTGTCCGGTAAACTTTTACTCAGCGTTCGCTTTCTTTTCTTCTCACCGAGCGCGGCAGAGTTCCGCGTCTCTTTCTCCATTTATTATAGAAGAAATAGGCTGCAAGAATCACCCGTTCCGGAATCCGCTTGAGGACGATCTGTATCTCCTCCCGCGGGTCGATGTAGCGCACCATATAACTGCGCAGTCCCGCCCGGTTTGCACCCCAGATATCGGTAAAAATCTGATCTCCGACAAAAATCGTACTGTCCCTGTCGGTCCCCATCTCCTCCATGGCCCGCAGATAGCCGCGCACACCCGGTTTGCCCGCCTTGTAAATGTAGTCCGCCCCCTCCACCGCATCGCAGAACATCTTGACGCGCGGCTCCCTGTTGTTGGAGAGGAGCATGATCCGGTATCCCAGCGCATGAAGTCTGTGAAACAGCGCCACCGCACGCTCATCCGCCGGTGCGCCATGGGGCACCAGCGTATTGTCCACGTCGTAAATCACCCCCCGGCAGCCCTCCCGGTAGAGGCGCTCATAATCGATACTGTAAGCCGACGGGAGATATTCGTCCGGAAAGAGTCCCTTGCCCACTGCCTGCCGCCTTTCTCTTTTGATAACTATTTTATAGCTACAGCTTCCTGCCGAGCTTGCCGTGCTCCGCTTTCATCACCTTCTTCAGCTCGTCCATAAATGTCTCGACATCCTTGAATTCCCGGTACACCGAGGCGAAGCGGACATAGGCAACCGGATCAAGCGCGTGCACCTTTGTCATGACAAGTTCCCCGATCTGTCTGCTGGAAATCTCCTTTTCCTCACTCGCAAACAGCTCCGTCTCGATCTCATCCACCGCCTTGTTGATCTGATTGACGCTGACGGGACGCTTGTGGCATGCCCGCAGAATCCCGCCTTCTATTTTAGAGCGGTCGTACGCCTCGCGGTTGTTATCCTTCTTAATCACAACCAACGGAATCGTCTCGATCTTCTCATAGGTCGTAAAACGCTTTCCGCACGCGTCGCACGTTCTGCGCCGCCTGATGGAATTGCCGTCCGCCGGGCGGGAATCGATCACTCTGGTGTCATCCTTGCTGCAATAGGGGCATTTCATCGGTTACCTCCCTGCCGGAGCGCTCCTGCTCTTTCTGTATCATCGCCGCTCTGAACACGCTTCGCTGCGGCGCTTTCCGCGGCTTCGCTGCGCTCCCCGCAATGCCGCTTCCTCTGTGCTCCGTTGATTATAGCACGGGAAAAAAGAGGTTGTAAACAAAAGCCGCCCCGGTTTCCCACCGGGGCGGCCAAATAGTCTTTCTTCCTACCAGCAGTTCTTAAGTACCTGCAGAATGTCCTCTTCTCCCAGCTGGCGGTAACCGCCGCCTTTGACAGAAGAAGCTGCGATCCTGGGCAGCATTTCCTCTGTTGTGCCAATCTCCCGAAGCGTTGTGGGCAGCCCCAGCTCTTTGATAAAATCAGAGAGCGCCCCGATGCCGGATATCGCCGCCTCGTCCTTCGTCATCTGATCCGTATCAATGCCCCACACCCTCTTTGCAAAGCGCACGAACTTATCCAGCCCGTCCTGATAAATATACCGGTAATAGGGAACCGACAGAATCGCAAGCCCTTCTCCATGCGGGCAGTCCGTATAGGCTCCCAGCTGGTGCTCTATCATGTGCACCTCCCAGTCCTGAGACTTGGAAAGTCCGGTGATCGTATTAAGTCCCATAGTGGCGCACCACATCAGATTGCTTCGCGCCTCATAGTTCTCCGGATTTTTGAGTGCCTCCCTCGCGCTGTGAATCAGGGATTCCATCACTCCCTCAATAATATAATCCGTAGTATTGTCGTCTTCTCCGGTGAAATACTGTTCCATCAGATGAGAAAGCGTATCGAAAATACCGCTGACCATCTGTCTTTTCGGCACGGAATAGGTGTATTCCGGATTCAGAATTGAAAATTTCGGATTCACATTGGCAGGATACGTCCTGCCGCCCTTAATCATTTCGTCCTCGTTCGTGATGACCGAACCACCGTTCATTTCAGAAGCGGTTCCCGCCATCGTAAGAATGCAGCCCACCGGAACGATTTTATTATCTACCGGCTCAAAATTCACCCAGTACCGCTGCCATGGATCTCCCTCGCAGTAAGCGGACAGGGAAATCCCTTTGGCACAGTCGATGACGGAACCTCCGCCCACAGCCAGAATCAGGTCAATATGATGCTCCCGCACCAGTCTTGCCCCTTCCAACAGCTGCTTATAGGTGGGATTGGATTTGATCCCGGAGAGCTCCGTGACTGTTTTTCCGCTTTCCTTCAGAATCCTGATCACCTCATCATAAAGCCCCATGGCTTTAATCGCATTCTTTCCGTAAACCAGAAGCACCTGTTCTCCGTAAGCAGCCAGTTCCTCTCCGAGATGGGAAAGCGCTGTTTTTCCAAAATGAATTCTTGTGGGATTGTAATAGGTAAAGTCCAGATTCATTGCATTTTCCTCCTGCGTCATAAAATCGTATTCCATATCCTCGTTCCGTCTCAAAACGAGTTAAGTCCGTCTGCTTCTCTTCAGATTTTCGAAACAGGAAACCGGACGTCTTTATCATAAGACCTGCATCCTGCAATGTAAAATACCCATATTACATAGGAATCTATGTTTTTAAGGTATAGTTTTGTAAAAGACTTCAACCACTTCAATCCACATCAGCCGGCATCGATCCGTACCGGCTCACGGACCCGTTTCAACATCTGCAGCTTCGACACAGAAGTTTCGATCCGGCGCGATGACAGAAATTTAAAGTTTACGAAAGACAAAGAGAAGACGCTTATCTGTTTTCCCCGCAAAGCAAAAATATGGTACCTGACTTCCGTCGTTTCTCTCAAAACCTAGCACTCAGACATCTATCAGAGC
>JAUNGV010000116.1 GCA_030524225.1 Eubacteriales bacterium | reverse complement strand
GGCTGAACTATCGATCGAACTGTTGACTGAGCTGCTCAGTCAACATCAGAACAGCTTTTCAATCAGAAACTGGTAGATTTCCCCGCTGCGGTCCTGCCAGTGCTCGGTGATCGAGCGCGCCATCTCCTTCTCCGGGACGCAGAGCCTGATGTCCACCAGTCTCGTCTGCTTCTCCCGCACGCACAGATGCGCCTCGTACTCGCCGCCCGTCGTCTTGTAATATTCCCCGGTGACGGCGGCCTCGTTGCGCAGCTGCGCCCCGTTTTTTTTCAGAAACGCCTCGATCTGCTGCTTGATATCCCCGTTGAGCTGCGCGGAAAAGAAGTGCAGAGACTCGCTTCCCTCCTCCGTGATCGTCAGAAACGTCCGGTTCAGCTCCGTCTGGGAGGCCACCAGCCCGCTCTCCTCCATCTCCGCAAAAGCCTGCTGCAGCGTCAGGAAATTGGTATATCCGTTCTCCAGCACAAAATCCGAAATCTGCGCCTTGGAAATCGGCGTATCCATCCGGTTGAGCATATAGAGAACGATCAATTTGTAAACTGTCAGTGCCGATGCCATCCGCTCACACCTTCCCTATTCTCCGTCTGTCTCCTCAGGAAAAAATTCTGTTGTCCTGCGCGATATTCTCCTTCACCGCCGCTGCCACTCTCTCCGCGACCTCCGGATTGAATGCCTCCGGAAGGATAAAGTCGTCGCACAGCTCCTCGTCCGTCACGAGATCCGCGATCGCCTCCGCAGCCGCCAGCTTCATCTCCTCCGTGATCTGGCGCGCCTTGCCCTCCAGCGCTCCCCGGAAAATACCCGGGAACACCACGACGTTGTTGACCTGATTCGGGAAATCGGAGCGTCCGGTTCCCACAATGCGCGCGCCCGCCTCCTTCGCGAGATCCGGCAGGATCTCCGGAACAGGATTCGCCATGGCAAACAGAATTGCGTCGCTGTTCATCGTGCGCACCATCTCCTGGGTCACCACCCCCGGCGCGGAGACGCCGATGAAGATATCCGCTCCGACAAGCGCGTCCGCCAGCGTTCCGCTCTTGTCCTCGAGATTCGTCACCTCCAGCATTTCCTTCTTAATCCAGTTCAGTTTCTCGGTGCGGCTCGAGATAATTCCCTTGGAGTCGCACAGCAGTATATGCTGGAAGCCGTACTGCAGCAGGAGCTTCGCGATAGCGATACCCGCCGCACCCGAGCCGTTGATCACGACGCGGCACTCCTCTTTCTTCTTGCCGGTCAGCTTTAATGCGTTGATGATCGCGGCCAGAACGACGATCGCCGTTCCGTGCTGGTCATCGTGGAAGACGGGAATATTCAATGTCTCCTTTAAACGGCGCTCAATCTCAAAGCAGCGGGGCGCGCTGATATCCTCCAGATTGATGCCTCCGAACGTCGGGGCCAGCAGAGTCACCGCTTTTACGATCTCATCAGTGTCCTGGGTGTCAAGGCAGATCGGGAAAGCGTTGACGCCTCCGAACTCCTTGAACAGAACGGCCTTGCCCTCCATCACAGGCATCGCCGCCTCCGGCCCGATATTGCCGAGCCCCAGCACTGCGCTGCCGTCGGAGACGACCGCGATCGTATTCTGCTTGATCGTATAGGTATACGCTTCCTTTTTATCCCCGGCGATGATCTTGCAGGGCTCTGCAACGCCCGGCGTATACGCCAGCGCCAGATCCTCTCTCGTCTTCACCGCCGCCTTGGACTCGACGGTCAGCTTTCCTTTCCACTCCTTATGCAGTTCAATAGCTCTCTCAGCGTTCGTCATACTGGCCTCCATTCCGGAGCGCTCTGCGCGACGGGGAGACGCAAATGTCCGATTTGTATCTGCCGTCCCGGGCCTCCATTTTCATTTTATTCTTTAAATGATTCTTTGAAATCCGCTTTTCTGTCCTGCAGCTGTTCCGGTGCTCTATACTTCTCCTGTCCGGTGATCCGTCCCATGTGTTCGCGGATCTGGCGCTCGTATCCGTTCTCCGAGGGTTCATAGAGAACCCGGTCCCACACCGCCTCCGGCAGATAAGGCTGTCCGGAGTAATGATCGCGGTAGAGATGCGCGTATTCATAGCCGATGCCGCGGCCGAGCTTGCCCGCTCCGCCGTAATGCGCATCCTGCAGATAGGGAGGAATCGGGAGATTTCCCGTCTCCTCCACGAGCTGGCTTGCCTGTGCGATGGAATTCACCGCCGTGTTGCTCTTGGGCGCGGTCGCGATATACTCCGCCGCCTGCGCCAGAACGATCTGCGACTCCGGCATCCCCAGACGCTCGCAGGCCAGCGAGGCGTTCACCGCCACCACAAGAGCATTCGGATCCGCGTTCCCCACATCCTCCGACGCACAGATCATAATACGTCTGGCGAC
The DNA here is from genome assembly GCA_030524225.1 of Eubacteriales bacterium. Classification (GTDB taxonomy): domain Bacteria; phylum Bacillota; class Clostridia; order Lachnospirales; family Lachnospiraceae; genus CAG-791. Next base: position 1,111 of record JAUNGV010000116.1, on the reverse strand, counting down.
AAACGCCGGCTCCTCCCCCGCATGCAGCATCCTTGCCAGATAGTAGACCGCCGCGTCCGGATCCGAGCCGCGCATGCTTTTGATAAAAGCAGAAATCGTGTCGTAATGATTATCGCCGCTTTTGTCGTATCTTGCAACCCGTTTCTGAATACATTCTTTCGCAACCTCCAGCGTGATGTGAATCTTTCCATCCTCCGCCCGCTGTGTCGTGAGCACCCCCAGCTCCACGGCATTGAGCGCATGGCGCGCGTCTCCCCCCGCCACATCCGCCAGAAAGAGTTCCGCGTCCTCGTCGATCTCCGCGTGATAGCCGCCCATTCCCCGCTCCTCATCATAGACAGCTCTGTGAATCAGCGTTCTGACCTCCTCCATGGAGAGAGGCCGCAGTTCAAAGATAATCGACCGGGAAAGCAGAGCGCCGTTCACTTCGAAATAGGGATTCTCCGTCGTCGCGCCGATCAGCGTCACCGTGCCGTCCTCGACAAAAGGCAGCAGGTAATCCTGCTGGCTCTTGTTAAAGCGGTGAATCTCATCGATGAAGAGGATCGTCTTTTTCCCGTACATTCCGATCCGCTCCTTCGCCTCGCGGATCACCTCTTCCATGTCCTTCTTGCCGGAGGCGGTCGCATTGAGCTGCACGAACTGCGCGCTCGTCGTATTCGCTATGACCTGCGCAAGAGTCGTCTTTCCCGTCCCGGGCGGCCCGTAGAAAATCACCGACCCCAGCTTATCCGCCCTGATCGCCCGATAGAGCAGCTTGTCCTTCCCGATAATGTGGCTCTGCCCCACTACCTCATCGAGCGTACGGGGCCGCAGCCGCGCCGCCAGCGGGGACTCCTTCTCCCTGCGGTTTTCCGCCATATATTCAAATAAATCCATCCCAAACCCGCTTTCCAATTTCCCGAAATGCCATAACCACCGCCGAAGTGCTGAAGGCGCTTCGATGTGATTCGGTTTCTCACGAATCACATTGTACCCTATTTCCTCTTTTTTGCCCAGACAAAAGCGTCCGACCGCTTTCGCAGCCGGACGCCTGTACAGGTCCTTACGTTTTTTTGTTACTATTCACGGCCGAATTTTAGGTGTGCCGAATAGAGCAGGGCGTGGACAC